>NZ_JAEPRP010000374.1:0-1125 GCF_016652895.1 Ensifer sp. SSB1 | reverse complement strand
TTGGATTGAATTGTGGCGTCATCGCGTTTCCCGGATATGAGAGAGGACATGGTTGCCCGTTTGCGCCGGTGGGGTTCCGGCGCAGCGGGTGGGGTTCTTAGCGGTGTGAAGTGCGGCGCGAACGGGCACCGGTTGCTGTTATTTCGTCGCCGATTGCGGCGGCCATGTTGACGGCATTGCGTCAAAGTTCAGGCGTGGAAATCTGGGGCATCAGCTGCGTTCGTTGTCGTCAGGAAGCAGTGAGTGTGGATCAGCGCTTGGAATTGAGGCGGCGAGACGCTGAGCGTGATCGAGGGTGAATACACGAGCTTTTTTGCCAGAGGCAGCTCGAACGACATGGGCCTGGTCAATTCCGGTAAGGGTTGCGAGGTCTCTTATGGATAGGTTGTTGTTCTGAGCCAGTTGAATTGCCTTAGACCACACAGCCTTGCTGTTGTTGGCGCTGATTCGATAAAAGGCCCATTCCATGGTTTCATCGTCGGTGGGCGCGCGGCTAAGTTCATCGGCCGCGATGCTGAGGGTAGCGGCGAGTTCAAGGATGAAGTCATGATTGATGGTTGCGCGTCCCTGCGACAGGGCCGTGGCCAGATAGGCTTTCCCCTTTAATGCTTCCCGCAACGGTTCACCTGTGAGGTTCAGCCGGTGCAGGTGATATGCCAAGCGCGCCTCAAGGGCGTCGGGGTCTTGGCCATCGGCCAGCAAAGGCCATTTGTACGGCAGTCCGTTTGGCTTTCGTTGTGAAAGCCTATGGACACGTTTGCTCGGGTTCCTGACGGGGTTCGGTCAGGGTGAAGCTGGCTAAGGCGTAGGCAAATCCGTTGCGACGGATGAGGGGTGGCGTATTTTGGTTATTGATGGATGAGACGGCAGTACCGGCAAGAGTGACGAAATCCGTTACGGTGGCGGTGATACGTCAATGCCATAAACATCCGAGGGATGGCGATGGCGGGCACTTCGCTGTGGTGACTGAGGATGGGTTCACGATCAGAATAGAGGACATCAAATGCGATGGTGTCATTGTCTGCAGCGCGAACGCTCAACACAAGTCGTCACGGCTGGCGAATTCCATACTAGATGCCGTCGGCTTTTCGGACGCGCGCAGGATGGTTGATTGGCCGGCGCGTG
>NZ_JAEPRP010000105.1:6807-25627 GCF_016652895.1 Ensifer sp. SSB1 | reverse complement strand
AAGGGCTTCGAACTGATGCATTCCGGCGAAAGCATCCGCTCGGTGGTGCTATACTAAGCTCTTAATTTGATTCAGGAAGGCGCCGGAGTCGATTGATTTTCCGGCGCCTTTTCAGTCCCGTTGAGAAATTGATTCAAGATGATCTATGTCGATGCAGATGCCTGCCCGGTGAAGGCGGAAATTCTGAAGGTGGCCGAGCGCCACGGAATAGAAGTGACGTTCGTCGCCAATTCCGGCCTGCGCCCTTCGCGTGACCCGATGGTGCACAATGTCATCGTCTCGGCGGGTTTCGATGCGGCAGACAACTGGATCGCCGAACGAGCACATGAGGGCGATATCGTCGTCACCGCCGATGTGCCGCTCGCCGTACGCTGCGTTGCCGCCGGCGCGCTCGTCACCGGTCCTTCCGGCCGCCTCTTCGACAAAAGCAATATCGGCATGGCATCGGCGATGCGCGACCTCGGGCAACACCTGCGCGAAACCGGCGAAAGCAAGGGCTACAACGCCGCCTTCAGCCCGCGGGATCGGTCTGCCTTTCTTGAAACACTTGACCGACTCGCGCGCCAGTCGAAAAAGTGACAGCACGACGAGCAAGCCCGCGGTGGACCGCAATCGCAAGGGGCATATGAATGACGGCGACGACAAAGCTCAGACACTGGCCCTTCTACACCGCCCTGATCTGCGGTGCGCTGACCGTGCCGGTTCTCTGGTTCGCTGCGCGCCCCTTCGTCCTCGAAGGCGCGGCGATCACCTTCTTCTGCGTTTACCTCGTCATGAGCTGGCGGCGCCTGCGGATGATGACGGGCAGGCACCTGAAAACGCACGCCCGCAACACCGATGAGCCGGAAGCGGTGATCTTCCTCGTGACAATTGGCGCCGCAGCGACCGCCCTCGTCTCGCTCTTCTTTGCGCTCAACGGCCAGAAAACCGGCTCGGCCCTGGCGCTCGGCCTCGCCTTTGCCTCCGTCGTGCTTGGTTGGGCGACGATCCACATGATGGCGGCTATGCACTATGCCCATGTCTACTGGATTCCGAACCAGGATCAGCAAACAACAGAGCCGGCACGCGGCCTCGAATTTCCCGAGACGCCCGAGCCCGGCGGTTACGATTTTCTCTATTTTTCCTTCGTCGTCGGCATGACGGCGCAGACATCTGACGTCGCCATCACGACGACGGCCATGCGGCGCATCAACCTGATGCATGCCATCGTTTCGTTCTTCTTCAACACTGTGCTCGTTGCCGCCGCCGTCAATGCGGCCGTGCAACTTGCTGGCTGAGCAGCTTATCCAAGGAGCATTCCATGAAAGTCCTTTCGCAAAACACCGCCTTCGGCGGCATGCAGGGCGTCTATTCGCACGATTCCGAGGCCTGCAACGGCGAGATGACCTTTGCCGTTTTCGTGCCGCCGCAGGCGATCAAGGAGCCGAGACCGGTGCTCTGGTACTTGTCCGGCCTTACCTGCACGCATGCCAACGTCATGGAGAAAGGCGAGTATAGACGCATGGCCTCCGAACTCGGCCTCATCGTCGTCTGCCCGGACACCAGCCCGCGTGGCGCCGACGTTGCCGACGAGTTGACGAACTGGCAGATGGGCAAAGGCGCCGGCTTCTATCTCGACGCCACCGAAAAGCCCTGGGCTGAACATTATCAGATGTATACCTACATCACCGAAGAGCTGCCGGCCTTTGTCAGCCAGCACTTCCGCATGGACATGAGCCGCCAGGGGATCTTCGGTCATTCGATGGGTGGTCACGGCGCCATGACGATCGCCCTCAAGCACCCGGATCGGTTCAAGAGCTGCTCGGCCTTCGCCCCCATCGTCGAGCCATCGACGGCCGATTGGTCGGTCGGCGCTTTCGAGAAATATCTCGGAACCGATCACGCCGCCTGGCGACAATACGATGCCTGCGCGCTGGTCAAGGACGGTGCGCGTTTCCCTGAATTCCTGATCGACCAGGGCAAGGCGGACGGCTTCCTTGAAAACGGTTTGCGCCCCTGGCTGTTCGAAGAAGCCGTGAAGGGCACAGGCATCGATCTGACGTTGCGCATGCACGAACGCTACGATCACTCCTATTATTTCATCTCGACCTTCATGGACGATCATCTGAAGTGGCACGCCGATCGGCTGGCCTGAGCCGAATTGACCCGGAGCGACTGATGACCCACCTTCTTCTCGTCGGCGCCGGTGGCGCGATCGGCTCGATCCTGCGCTATCTCGCCGGTCTCTGGGCCATTCACCGCTTCGGGCCAAGCTTCCCGTGGGGCACTCTCGGGGTCAATGTCACAGGCTCGTTCCTGATCGGCCTTCTGGCGGAGATGATCATGCGCAAGTTCGGCGCGTCGCCGGAAATGCGCGTATTCCTCATCACCGGTGTTCTCGGTGGCTACACGACCTTCTCCGCCTTCTCATTGGATGCAATCACGCTCGCCGAGCGAGGCGATGTCGTGCTTTCGATCGTCTACGTGATCGCCAGCGTGGCGCTTTCGATCCTCGCGGTCTTCAGCGGGCTGGCTCTGGTGCGCGCAATAGTCTAAAGGCTGCTCCCACAGGCGCTGCGTATCCATGGGGAAACGCGGCGCATTGCTGCATTGGCCCCCATTCATCATCGTTTCGAGGGCATGGTAATGCAGCGGCCAAAGGATTGCGGCAGCCTTTGCGCGCCTGAAGCGTTATTCTTGCGTCCATCCCAACGCAGGAGCTTCGGACCGACGCGCGACGCTGCGGAAACAGAAAGCAGGTTCGCTCAAATGGCAGGCATAGAACACAGACAAGTGGACGGTGACGAAGCAGGCATGCGCCTCGATCGCTGGTTCAAGGTGCATTTCCCAGGGTTGGGCTTCGGTCCGTTGCAGAAGCTCCTGCGCTCCGGTCAGATTCGTGTCGACGGCGCACGCGCCAAATCCGACACCCGTATCCAACCCGGCCAGACGATCCGCATCCCGCCGCTCGGCGTCGATTCCAAGGAGGCAAAGACCGGCCCGATCGCCGGCCGCGACCTCAGGCACTCGCCGGACAGCGAACTCCTGTCGCGAATGGTGCTGCACGAGGACGCCAAGGTAATCGTGCTGAACAAGCCGGCAGGACTTGCAGTCCAGGGCGGCTCCGGCGTCAACCGCCACATCGATCAGATGCTTGAGGCATGGACAAACCAGCGTGGCGAGAAGCCCCGCCTGGTGCACCGCCTCGACCGCGACACCTCCGGCGTACTTGTCATCGCCCGCACGCGCGGCGCCGCACAGAAACTGACTGCCGCCTTCCGCGAGCGTGATACCAAGAAGACCTACTGGGCGCTGGTAAAGGGCGTGCCGCGCAAGCGCGAAGACCGCATCTCGACCTGGCTGGTCAAGGAACAGACGCCGGACGGCGACCGCATGCGCATCGCCAAACATGGCGAAGATGGTGCTGACCACGCCATATCCTACTACCGCATTCGCGAACAGGCTGCACAGAACCTCGCCTGGCTGGAAATGGAGCCCTATACCGGCCGCACCCATCAGCTTCGCGTCCATGCCTTGCACATCGGGCACCCGATCCTCGGCGACCCCAAGTATTTCGATGCCGATATCAACTGGAGCCTGCCCGGCGGCATGCAGAACCGTCTGCATCTGCACGCGCGCCACATCGATATTCCGCACCCGGATGGTGGTCGCCTGCGCGTGACCGCGCCGCTACCGCCGCACATGGTCCAGAGCTGGAATTTGCTGGGCTTCGAAGAGAACGAGCCCGGCGAGGACGACTGATGAAACTGGCGCTTTTTGATTGTGACGGCACGCTGGTCGACAGCGGCGGCCTGATCCATGAAGTGATGGCGCGCACTTTCGAGGCGTTCGATCTCGAGCGCCCGCCGCTCTCGGCGACCAAGGGCATCATCGGACTGACGCTCGACATCGCCATCGCGCGCCTGCTCGGGCGCGAGCACGTGGACGATCTGGCGCTGGCTATGACAGCCCACTACAAATCGATCTTCGCAGGCGTGCGCGGCGAAGCGGGCTTCCAGGAGCTTTTGTTTCCCGGCATCGCCGACATGATGCAGACGCTCTCGTCGCGCGAGGCGTTGCTGATCGGCGCCGTCACCGGCAAGTCGCGACGTGGCCTGACCCATATCTCCGAAACGCACGGCTTCGACCGGATCTTCTTCGTGTCCCGTACCGCCGACGACTGCCCTTCCAAGCCGCATCCGGCGATGGTGACGGAATGCTGCTCGGAAGCCGGCATCGACGCCAAGGATACGGTTGTCATCGGCGACGCTATCTACGACATGCAAATGGCCAAGGCTGCAGGTGCCGCCGCCATCGGCGTCGCCTGGGGGTATGCGTCCGTTCCCGACCTCATCGAGGCGGGGGCGGACTTCGTCGCCCGGACGCCGGCCGACATCATTGAATGGATGGAACACAATCATGCCTGATATTCGCGACGAACTCAGCAGTGCGATGAGCCACGAGGATCCAGTCCGCCGCGCGCAGATCCAGATGCTGAAACCGCTGCCGAAGCGCTTCTACAAGGAGGTCAGCATCGCTGCGGCCGAAGGCGACACGCACAGCGTGCTGCTCGACGGCCGTACCGTGCGCACGCCAGCCAAGCAGCCGCTTGCCGTGCCGACGCGCAAGCTCGCCGATATGCTCGCGGCCGAATGGGAGGCGCAGACCGAGGTCATCGACCCGGCCCGCATGCCGATCACCCGCCTCGTCAACACGGCGCTCGACGGTGTCGCGGAAGACCAGCGCTCGGTCTTTGACGACATCCTGCGCTTCGCCGGAACCGACATGCTCTGCTATCGCGCCGACAGCCCGGAAGGACTGGTCGCGCGCCAGAACGAGATCTGGAATCCTGTGCTCGACTGGGCGCAGCAGACGCTCGGCGCCCGCTTCATCCTCGCCGAGGGCGTCATCCATCAGGAACAGCCGGAAGAGGCGCTTTCCGCCTATGCGGAAGGCTTGCGCGCCTTCGCGACCCCGCTCGGCCTCACCTGCATCCACACGGTGACGAGCCTGACGGGCTCGGCCCTGCTGGCACTTGCGTTCGCCTCCGGCCGGCTTTCGGCCGAGGAAGCCTGGACGGCCGCGCATGTGGACGAAGACTGGCAGATCGAGCACTGGGGAACCGACGAGGAGGCTTTCCGCCGGCGTGAAAACCGCTGGCAAGAAATGCAGGCAACCGCCGCGGTCCTGGACGCCCTTCGCTGAAATTCACGCGATATCGCTGAATACGATTGCGGGCTGCGCGTCTTTCATGACGCGCAGCCCGCTTCATTTTGTGGCGGTGGTGCGACTTGGGAGCCTGACGCAACGTCAATGCACTCCGCAGCGTTAAGCCGCGAGCTTCAACCCGGCAATGCCGCTGACAATGAGTGCGATGCAGCCGAGGCGCATGAAGGTCGCAGGCTCCGCGAACAGGAAGATGCCGAGGATGACCGTGCCGACGGTGCCGATACCGGTCCAGACCGCGTAAGCCGTGCCGAGCGGCAGGGTGCGGACCGCGAGGCCGAGCAGCGTGATGCTGAGGATCATCGAACCAACGGTCAGGATGGTCGGCGTGAGCCGCGTGAAGCCGTCGGTGTATTTAAGGCCAATTGCCCAACCGATTTCGAGGATACCGGCAAGCAGAAGAAGGAACCAGGCCATGTCAAACTCCTAAAATTGGAGCGAGGCCGTCCCCGCGGATGTTCGGTATCGTCATCGCGAACCGTGCAGCCGTCTGCAATGCGGGTTCTATCTCACACTCCAGCGCCGACAGCAAGGCAGCCGCGGGCAGATCAGCTTTGCACCGGTGGCAAAGCTAAGCCACTCGCGCAGCGCTTGAAACCGTCGAACCGATAGGGTTTGCTCCGGGCCGCGCACGAACGAACGCCGTCTTGCAATCTCTGGGCATTCTAGGGGGTATTGCGCTCCCGGCGGAGCTTCGCCCACCATTCGAGCCGCTTGCGGATCTCGCGCTCGAAACCACGCTCCGGCGGGTCGTAGTAGGTCTGGCGACCCATCTTCTCGGGAAAGTAATCCTGGCCGGAAAAAGCGTCCGGTTCGTCGTGATCGTAGCGATAGCCGTCACCGTAGCCTTCGCCTTTCATCAGCTTGGTCGGTGCATTGAGAATGTGCTTCGGCGGCAGCAGCGAGCCGTTCTCCTTGGCAGCACGCATCGCCGCCTTGTAGGCTGTGTAAACGCCATTCGATTTCGGCGCAGTCGCCAGATAGACGCAGGCCTCGGCGAGCGCCAACTCCCCCTCCGGCGAGCCCAGATAATCATAAGCGTCCTTGGCGGCGTTGCAGATCACCAGGGCCTGGGGGTCGGCAAGGCCGATATCTTCCACCGCCATGCGCACAAGCCGTCGCCCAAGATAAAGCGGGTCTTCGCCGGCATCGAACATTCGGCAGAGATAGTAGAGTGCCGCATCCGGATCGGAGCCGCGCACCGACTTGTGCAGCGCGGAGATCAGATTGTAGTGACCGTCCTGGCCCTTATCGTAAACCGGCGCCCGGCGTTGGACGATGTTCTGAAGGGCTGCCGCGTCAAAGATCTCATCGCGCCGTGCTGCGCGCCAGACTTCCTCTGCCAGCGTCAGTGCTGCTCGGCCATCGCCATCGGCCATGCGGATAAGGCTGGCGCGGGCATCCGCGTCAAGCGGAAGCGTCTTGCCCTCCGCCTGCTCGGCCCGCGAAAGAAGCTCCTGAATGCTGGCTTCACCGTGCGGCTTGAACGTCAGCACGCGGGCGCGGGACAAGAGAGCGGCGTTGAGCTCGAAGGACGGATTCTCCGTCGTCGCACCGACGAGGATGACTGTGCCATCCTCCATGACGGGCAGGAAGCTATCCTGCTGGGCGCGGTTGAAGCGGTGGATCTCATCGACGAAGAGCAGGGTCTGCCGACCGGACATGCGCCGCGCACGCGCCGATTCGAACACTTTCTTGAGATCGGCGACACCGGAGAAGATGGCCGAGATCTGTTCGAAGGCGAGCCCCGCCTCCCCCGAAAGCAGACGCGCGACCGTCGTCTTGCCGGTGCCAGGCGGTCCCCAGAAGATCATCGATCCGAGAGAACCCGACGCGATCATGCGCGACAGCACGCCGTCATCACCGGTCAGGTGCTCCTGGCCGGTGACTTCGGCAAGCGTGCGCGGACGAAGCCGATCGGCAAGCGGTCTTGCCGACGCCATTTCCGGTGGCTCGTGGGCTGTGAACAGGTCGCTCATCGGAAGAACTGACGGATGAGTTGGCCGTTCCGCTCGATTTCAACGCGCCAGAAGGAGGCATCGTCGGCCATCACATGCTCCAACGTCTTCGAGGTGTCGATCGCGGTGCCGTTGACCGACCGCACGATGTCCTTCGGTTCCAGACCAATGCGGGCCGCCGGCGAGCCGCGGTTGACCTGCATGACGACGACGCCCTGGAGGGACGTCGACATGCGCAGCTCGTCAGCAAGGCGTGGCGACAGATTGGCGACGACCGCGCCGGCAAAGGGATTGCGCCCTTCGATCAGCCGTTCGTCGCGTGGCGACGTTTCCGGCGCGCGGTCGAGTTTCAGCGTCACCTCCCGCGGCTTGCCGTTTTCCGAAACAGTGACGCGCGCCTCGTGACCGATGCCGACGGTCGTCAGGCGGTAGCCGAGCGCGTCCGGATGTTCGACATCGATGCCGTTCACGGCGGTGATCACCTGCCCCGGCTTGATGCCTGCCTGTTCGGCCGGGCCGCCGGCGACGACTGCAGTCACCAGCGCGCCGCGGGCGCGGCTGAGGCCAAGTGCTTCAGCCACTTCCGAGGTCACCGGTTCGAAGCTGGCGCCGATGAAAGGACGCACGAAAGTGCCATTGCCGCCTTCGGCGGAGGCGACGAAGACCTTCACCAGATTGGCTGGAATGGCAAAGCCGACGCCGTTCGAACCGCCGCCCTTGGAGAAGATCGCGGTGTTGATGCCGATCAGCTCGCCGTTCATGTCGATAAGACCGCCACCGGAATTGCCGGGATTGATCGCCGCGTCGGTCTGAATGAAGAAGCCGAAATCGCCCGACGAAACCTGGTTGCGCGCCAGCGCCGACACGATGCCACTCGTCACCGTCTGGCCGACGCCGAAGGGGTTGCCGATCGCGAGCACAAGGTCGCCGACCTCGACCGCATCGGAATCTCCGAGCGGAACGATCTCGAACGGACCTTCCGACTGGATCTTCAGGACGGCCAGGTCGAGCCGGTCATCCTTGAGCACGATCTTGCAGGGAAACTCGCGGCCGTCGGCCAGGGCCACCTTGATATCGTCGGCGCCCTCGATGACGTGGTTGTTGGTAACGACGATGCCGTTTTTGCCGACGATTACGCCGGAACCGAGCGAGGACTGCTTCTCGGACCGGTTCGGCATACGCTGGCCGAAGAACTCCTCGAAGAAGGGATCGCCGGAAAAGATCGAGCGGCGTTCGACCACCCGTTCGGCGTAGACGTTGACGACCGCATTCGCCGTTTGCTTGACCAGCGGCGCGAAGGAAAGCTGCATTTCTGTGCGTGACTGCGGAACCGTCTTGGGGTCCTGCGCCAGCGCCGGACAGGCGAGAGAGACAGCAATGACGAGCGCAACAAGCGCTCTTTGGCCAACGATCATGTGAAGCATTCTCCTATTCGTCTCGGCTACGTTCAGATAGGATTTCGCGGGAAAAAAGGCAAACGTTGGCGCAGGATACGCAAAATTGCCGGCTTCACGCGCTACGCACGAAAACGTGGTTCCGCCCCCCCTTTCACGGTGATCGAAAGTCTGCTGAGTTCGTACAAGACAAGGCTCATAAAACACTATCGGATAAAACCATGCCATCCTACCGTCCACCCCGAATCGTTTCCTCGGAAATCACCCCGGAGAACGTCTTCATCAATCGCCGCGCATTCCTGGGCGCTGCAGCCGGTGGCATCCTTCTCGCCGGAAGCAGCACAGGTATGGCCGCAGCGCTCAGCGCACCAAAGGGCAAATACGTCGTCGACGAGGACCTGACCCCTGAGGCCGACGTCACGAGCTACAACAATTTCTATGAATTCGGGACCGGCAAAGGCGATCCGGCCGCCAACTCGAGCGGCTTCAAGCCGACGCCCTGGACAGTGAAGGTCGATGGCCTCGTCGGCAAACCTCAAGAGTTCGGGCTGGAGGAACTGCTGAAGTTCCCGATCGAGGAACGCGTCTATCGCATGCGTTGCGTCGAGGCGTGGTCGATGGTGATCCCGTGGACCGGATTCCAGCTTTCGACCCTGCTCGACAAGGTGGAACCGCTTGGCAGCGCCAAATACGTCTCATTCGAAACCGTCGTGCGCCCGTCGGAGATGTCGGGCCAATCCGGCTTCTTCCAGCCGCTGCCCTGGCCCTATCGCGAGGGGCTTCGGCTCGATGAAGCCCGCCACCCGCTCACGCTGCTGTCCGTCGGCGTTTACGGCAAAACGCTTCCCAACCAGAATGGCGCACCTGTCCGGCTGGTTACGCCCTGGAAATATGGCTTCAAGGGAATCAAGTCGATCGTGCGGATTTCGCTCACCGAAACGCAGCCGCCCTCGACCTGGAACCTCTCGGCTCCGAACGAGTACGGCTTCTATGCCAACGTCAATCCGGCCGTCGATCATCCACGTTGGAGTCAGGCGACGGAGAACCGCATCGGCGGCGGCGGTTTCTTCGGCTCCAATCGCCGTGATACCCTGCCCTTCAACGGCTATGCCGACGATGTCGCTGGCCTCTATGCCGGCATGGATCTGAGAGCGAACTACTGAAGATGGCCAGCCTGCCCACACTCCCGAAACGCTTTCATTCGGCCTCGGTCTGGGCGCTCTATGGCTTTGGCCTGTTGCCGGCCGCTTATGCCTTCTATCTTGGCGCTACCGGTCAATTGCCCGGCAATCCGGTCAAGGAATTCGAGCATCTGCTCGGGATCTGGGCACTGCGTTTTCTCGTGGCCACGTTGGCAATCACCCCGATCCGCGATCTCTTCGGCATCAACTGGTTGCGCTACCGCCGGGCACTGGGGCTGCTCGCCTTCTATTACGTGCTGATGCACTTCCTCGCCTATATGCTGCTCGATCAGGTGCTGAACGTGCCGGCCATCCTCGCCGACATCGCCCGGCGTCCCTTCATCACCATCGGCATGGCCGCGTTCGTCATGCTGATCCCGCTGGCGCTGACGTCCAACAACTGGTCGATCCGCAAACTCGGCACACGATGGAACACGCTGCACCGGCTCGCCTATCTGATCGCCGCAGCCGGTGCGCTGCATTTTTCGATGTCGGTGAAGGTCGTCGGTCCCGATCAGATGCTCTACCTTGGCCTGGTCACCGTTCTGCTCGTGTGGCGGCTGGTGCGCAAACCCTATCTGCGCCGGAAACGACACGCGGCCAACGCACCGGCCAGGACAGCCCCCGGAAGAGCCTGAAGCGTTCTTCGTCCTACCTCGCGTTCAGCGAAACCGCGTCTGAACGAACGAGCCTTCAAAATACGCCCAAGCAACAGGCACATAGAAAAAGCGGCCGGGTGATCACCACCCGGCCGCTTTGATTTCACTACCTTCGATCGGCTTAGGCTGCTTCGGCAGCTTCGGCTTCAGCGGCAACGCGAGCGCGGTCGGCGGCGCCCTTGGCGTCGACGTCGCGGTCAACGAATTCGATGACGGCGAGCGCGGCGTTGTCGCCGTGACGGAAGCCAGCCTTCATGATGCGCAGGTAGCCGCCGTTGCGGGTGGCGTAGCGCGATGCGATCGTGTCGAACAGCTTCGAAACGACGGCAGCGTCGCGGATCTGCGAGATCGCCTGGCGGCGAGCGTGCAGGTCACCGCGCTTGCCGAGCGTGACGAGCTTCTCGACGATCGGGCGGATTTCCTTGGCCTTCGGCAGCGTCGTAACGATCTGCTCGTGCTGGATCAGCGAGGCTGCCATGTTGGCAAACATCGCCTTGCGGTGGCTGGCGGTTCTATTCAGCTTGCGGCCGGCTTTACCGTGGCGCATGGCTATTCTCCTTCACTTGCAGGCATTCGCCCGCAGTCTAATGGTTAGTATTGGTCTTCGTAACGCTTGGCGAGATCTTCGATGTTCTCAGGCGGCCAGGACGGCACTTCCATGCCGAGGTGCAGGCCCATGGAAGCGAGAACTTCCTTGATTTCGTTCAGCGACTTGCGACCAAAATTCGGTGTGCGGAGCATTTCTGCTTCGGTCTTCTGAATGAGGTCGCCGATGTAGACGATGTTGTCGTTCTTCAGGCAGTTGGCCGAACGGACCGAAAGTTCCAGTTCGTCGACCTTCTTGAGAAGCGCCGGGTTGAAGGCGAGTTCGGTGACTGCCTCTTCCTCTGCTTCCTTCTGCGGCTCGTCGAAGTTGACGAACACCGACAGCTGGTCCTGAAGGATGCGGGCCGCGAAAGCGATCGCATCTTCACCGGTAACGGAACCGTCCGTCTCGATGGACATCGTCAGCTTGTCATAATCAAGAACCTGGCCTTCGCGGGTGTTTTCCACCTTGTAGGACACTTTCTTGACCGGCGAGTACAGGCTGTCGACCGGGATCAGGCCGATCGGAGCATCTTCCGAACGGTTGCGATCAGCCGGCACGTAGCCCTTGCCGTTGTTGACGGTGAACTCCATGCGGATTTCCGCGCCCTCGTCGAGGGTGCAGATCACATGGTTCGGGTTGAGGATTTCGATATCGCCAACCGTCTGGATGTCACCGGCGGTAACAACGCCCGGACCCTGCTTGCGCACGACCATGCGTTTTGCGTCGTCGCCATCCATCTTGATGGCGATTTCCTTGATGTTGAGCACGATGTCCGTCACATCTTCCCGGACGCCCGGGATAGAGGAGAACTCGTGCAGAACGCCGTCGATCTGCACTGCGGTGACAGCAGCACCGCGCAGCGACGACAGAAGCACGCGGCGAAGCGCGTTGCCGAGAGTCAGACCAAAGCCGCGCTCAAGCGGCTCCGCAACCAGCGTTGCCTTGGTGCGGCCGGAGGAGACGAACTCCACCTTGTTCGGCTTGATCAGTTCCTGCCAATTCTTCTGGATCATGTTTTCTGCCTTCCGTTCGTTGCCACCATCCAATCGTGACAACCGAGCCCCGAAGACCGGGAGAGAGCGGATACCCCCTCACCGGCATTTTGAATGCATATGATCAGACGCGGCGCTTCTTGCGCGGACGGCAGCCGTTGTGCGGGATCGGGGTCACATCGCGGATCGAGGTGATCATGAAGCCCGCAGCCTGCAGCGCGCGAAGAGCGGACTCACGGCCGGAACCCGGACCGCAAACTTCGACTTCCAGCGACTTCATGCCGTGTTCCTGAGCCTTCTTGGCGCAGTCTTCAGCGGCGATCTGAGCGGCAAACGGGGTCGACTTACGCGAACCCTTGAAACCCTTTGCACCGGCAGACGACCAGGCAATCGCGTTGCCCTGTGCGTCGGTGATGGTGATCATGGTGTTGTTGAACGACGAATTGACGTGCGCAACGCCAGACGTGATGTTCTTGCGTTCGCGACGGCGAACGCGGGTGGCTTCCTTGGCCATAGGATCCCTTTCTTAGATCTCTGCACCGCCGTAATTCCAGCGGCTCCACCGGGAAAAGGATTTGTCGTCCCCTGCCCTGCATCTTCATTTCCCGTCGAGCGGGATACCCACTTGACGGACTTAACATCCGGCCAATCGACCGGACAAAGGTCAGGCAAGCGCCTTTCCAAACTGCAAAAGGAGGCCGGCGCTTGACGCCAGCCTCCCAATCTCCCTTTTCGGGAAATTACTTCTTCTTACCGGCAATCGCCTTCGCCGGACCCTTGCGGGTGCGGGCGTTGGTGTGGGTGCGCTGACCGCGAACCGGCAGGCCACGACGGTGACGCAGGCCGCGGTAGCAGCCGAGGTCCATCAGGCGCTTGATGTTCATCGAGGTCTCGCGACGCAGGTCACCTTCGACCTGGTAATCGCGGTCGATCGTTTCGCGGATCTGCAGGACTTCAGCGTCCGTCAGCTGATGCACGCGACGATCTGCCGGAATACCGACCTTCTCGATGATTTCCTGTGCGAATTTCGGGCCGATCCCGTGAATGTAGGTCAGCGCGATAACTACGCGCTTTGCCGTCGGGATGTTGACGCCAGCGATACGTGCCACGTCTATTCTCCTTGCGTTCCAGTTGCCATCCGGCAATAGGTGCTTCGTTACGCGACCTCGAAGAGCCGCACGTTGATTGAGGTTCGAGACACGTCAAAAACGACCGCACTCGGACTTCATTTTCTTTGAAGACCGCGCCGATCGCTCTCTTGTCGCGAGTTGGCGCTGTCTTTGGCGGAATCGGCCGGGAAAGTCAACTCCCCGGCGGTTCCTTTTCGGCAAAGACCAGTGTCTAAGCCAGAATCTTCTCGATCTCTGCGGTGACAGTGGTCACTTCCGCCATGCCATCGACCGTTCTCAGCTGGCCGGTGCCGGCATAGTGCTCGGAGAGCGGTGCAGTCTTCTCGCGATACTCAGTCAAGCGTCGCTTGAAGGCTTCCGGATTGTCGTCCGAACGAACGGCGCCTCCCGCAGCGATGGTCTCTGCTACGCGATTCTCCATACGCTTTACAAGGGCTGCCTCGTCGACCTTCAACTCGATGACTGCATCGAGCTTCAGACCCTTGCCTTCCAGCATCCTGCCGAGTGCGATCGCCTGCGGAACGGTGCGCGGGTAACCATCCAGGATGAACCCCTTCGCACAGTCCGGCTGATCGATGCGATCCGACACGATTTCGTTGACGATCTCATCAGACACCAGTTGACCGGCGTCCATGACTGCCTTCGCACGCTTGCCGACCTCAGTCGCCTGGGCAACGGCGGCCCGCAGCATATCGCCTGTGGAAAGCTGCGGAATGCCGTATCTCTCCGTCAGAAGCTTGGCCTGTGTCCCCTTGCCAGCGCCTGGCGGCCCCAAAAAAATCAGTCTCATCGTCCCCTCTTTCCTCCGCGCAGCTTCGACTTCTTGATCAGCCCCTCATACTGCTGTGCGATGAGATGGCCCTGGATCTGTGCTACCGTATCAAGGGTCACGCTGACAACAATCAAAAGCGACGTACCACCAAGGTAGAACGGCACGCCGGTCTGAGAAATCAGAACTTCCGGCAGAATGCAGACGAAGATCAGGTAGATCGCACCGATGACGGTGATGCGCGTCAGGACGTAATCGATGTATTCCGCAGTGCGCTCGCCCGGGCGAATGCCAGGGATGAAGCCGCCATGCTTCTTCAGATTGTCGGCCGTGTCCTTCGGATTGAAGACGATCGCCGTGTAGAAGAAGGCGAAGAACGCAATCATCGCACCGTAAAGGACCATATAAAGCGGCTTGCCGTGACCAAGTGAACCAACGATCGTGGTCGCCCAACCCGGTAGCGTCGCCGTGTTGGCAAAGCCCGCAAGCGTCGCCGGCAAGAGCAGCAGCGACGAGGCGAAGATCGCCGGAATGACGCCCGAGGTGTTAAGCTTCAGCGGCAGGTGCGAGGTGTCGCCCTGGAACATGCGGTTGCCGACCTGGCGCTTCGGATACTGGATCAGAAGCCGGCGCTGCGCCCGTTCGACGAAGACGATCAGGGCAATGACGGCGACGACCATGATGATGATCGCCAGAATCAGCGGGGTAGAAAGCGCGCCGGTGCGGCCAAGTTCAAGTGTGCCGGCCAATGCCGTCGGCAGATGCGCAACGATACCGGCGAAGATGATCAACGAAATACCGTTGCCGATACCGCGCGAGGTGATCTGCTCACCGAGCCACATCAGGAACATGGTGCCGCCGAGCAGCGAAATGACGGTCGAAATGCGGAAGAACCAACCCGGATCGTTCACGAGGCCGTTGCCGCTCTCGAGGCCGACAGCAATGGCGTAAGCCTGCGCCGTGCCGAGAAGCACCGTGCCGTAACGGGTGTACTGGTTGATGATCTTGCGCCCCTGCTCGCCTTCCTTCTTCAGCTGTTCCAGAGCCGGAACGACCGAGGTCATCAGCTGAACGATGATCGAGGCAGAGATATAGGGCATGATGCCGAGCGCAAAGATCGCCATGCGCTCAACTGCACCGCCCGAAAACATGTTGAAGAGGCCGAGAATACCACCGCTCTGGCCGCGGAATGCCTGGGCAAACGCGTCCGGGTTGAGGCCGGGCAGCGGGATATAGGTGCCAAGACGGTAAACCAGAAGCGCACCAAGCGTGAACCAAAGTCGTTTCTTCAGATCTTCCGCCTTAGCGAAAGTCGAGAAATTCAGGTTCGAGGCGAGCTGTTCCGCTGCAGAAGCCATGCAATTCTCCGCGTACCAAATCTCGGAATCAGCGGGAACACCCGGTCCGTTCCGGAAGGAGTAACTTTTCGTATTGAAAACCGGACGCGAGGCGATTGTGTCTGCAATCGGATGCCTCACCGTGGTTTCCGCTATGTCCGCTCGCGGCGACCGATTCGCCGGCTGCGGACGTGAGGCTCACATATGGGAGCAAAACCGCCCGGAGTGAAGCACCCCGGGCGGTTCATCAATAATATTATTCAGCAGCAGCTGCGAGCAGCTTGACCGAACCGCCGGCCTTTTCGATCTTTTCGATCGCCGACTTGGAAGCGCCAGCAACTTCAATCGAAACCTTCGCCTTCAGTTCGCCGTCAGAGAGAACGCGGACGCCGTCCTTTTCGCGACGGATAACGCCAGCAGCCTTGAGGGCAGCTGCATCGACGGTCTTGGAAGCGTCGAGCTTCTTGGCGTCGATTGCCGTCTGGATGCGGCCGAGCGACACGACAACAAACTCCGAAGCGAAGATGTTGTTGAAGCCGCGCTTCGGCAGACGACGGTAGATTGGCATCTGACCGCCTTCGAAGCCGTTGATGGCAACGCCCGAACGAGCCTTCTGACCCTTTACACCGCGGCCGGCCGTCTTGCCGGAGCCCGAGCCGATACCACGGCCGAGACGCTTGCGGCTGTGGGTCGAGCCTTCGTTGTCCTTGATTTCATTCAGTTTCATGATCTTATCCCCCTCACTTCTCGTCGACGACGCGAACGAGGTGCTGGACGGTCCGGATCATGCCGCGAACAGACGGAGTGTCTTCCAGCGTGCGAACCCGGTGCATCTTGTTGAGGCCCAGACCGATGAGCGTCTGACGCTGTACGGCCGGACGGCGAATGGGGCTACCGATCTGCTCGACGGTAACGGTCTTCGCGGCGACTTCTTTCTTAGCCATCTGTCAGCTCCCTTATTCTTCGGAAGCAGCGCCGGAGGCAACACGACGAGCCTGGAGCGTGGCGTACTTCATGCCGCGCTGAGCTGCGATGTCCTTCGGGTGCATCTGGTTCTTGAGGGCGTCGAACGTGGCGCGAACCATGTTGTACGGGTTCGACGAACCGGTCGACTTAGCGACGACGTCATGAACGCCGAGCGTTTCGAAAACGGCGCGCATCGGGCCACCAGCGATGATACCGGTACCGGCCTTGGCCGAACGCAGCAGCACCTTGCCGGCGCCGTGACGGCCGTGAACGTCGTGATGCAGGGTACGACCACCACGCAGCGGGACGAAGATCAGGTCGCGCTTTGCGGCTTCCGTTGCCTTGCGGATGGCTTCCGGCACTTCGCGCGCCTTGCCATGACCGAAGCCAACGCGGCCCTTCTGGTCGCCAACGACGACGAGAGCTGCGAAACCGAAACGACGACCGCCCTTCACCACCTTGGCGACGCGGTTAATTGCTACGAGCTTATCGACAAATTCGCTGTCGCGCTCTTCGCGGTTCTGGCGATCTTCGCGAGAACCCCTTCTTTCCTGTGCCATTGTCCTTTTCCTTTTTCTTTTCCGGGTGCAATCGGCAGATTGACAAAAGTCGCCCCCTCCACGCGGAGCGGAAGCGACCGGAAACTTATGAGGGTGCCAGGCGAGCACAAGGCTCGCCTGGCAAACGATCAGAAGTTCAGACCACCTTCACGCGCAGCTTCGGCGAGAGCCTTGATGCGACCGTGATAGATGAAGGCGCCACGATCAAAGACAACGTCCTTGACGCCGGCCTTTACGGCGCGCTCAGCGATGAGCTTGCCGACGGCAGCCGCAGCTGCCGCGTCAGCGCCCGTCTTCAACGACGAACGCAGATCGGTGTCGAGCGTGGAGGCAGACGCAAGCGTCTTGCCGGCCACATCATCGATAACCTGTACGTAGATGTTCTTCGACGAGCGATGAACCGACAGGCGCGGACGGCCATTCGCGACCGCCTTGATTTGACGGCGCACGCGGTTGGCGCGACGTACAAGAGTATCTTTCCTGCTAGCCATTTCGCGTGATCCTTACTTCTTCTTGCCTTCTTTGCGGACAATCCGCTCTTCGGCATACTTGACGCCCTTGCCCTTGTAGGGCTCGGGGCCGCGGTATTCGCGGATCTCCGCGGCAACCTGGCCGACCTGCTGCTTGTTGATGCCGGACACGATGATTTCGGTCGGCTTCGGAACAGCAATCGTGATGCCTTCAGGCGTCTGGTAGACCACGTCGTGGCTGAAACCGAGGGCCAGCTGCAGGTTCTTGCCCTGCAGCGACGCGCGGTAACCGACGCCGTTGATTTCGAGCTTGCGTTCGAAACCGTCCTTGACACCCTTGAAGATGTTCTCGATCATCGTGCGGGACATGCCCCACTTCGAACGAGCATCCTTGCTCTGGTTGAGCGGCTGAACAACAACCGCATTTTCTTCGAGCGCTACCGATACTTCGTCGTTTGCAACAAAGAACAGTTCGCCCTTGGGGCCCTTCGCCGTTACCTTCTGGCCATCAACGCTTGCCGTGACGCCTGCCGGAACCTGAACGGGCTTCTTACCGATACGAGACATTTTTATACCTGTCTGTTCGCTATGGAGAACTCTGCTACGCCTTCCTTAGAAGACGGAGCAAAGGATCTCGCCACCAACATTCTGTTCGCGTGCCTGATGATCGGCCATCACGCCCTTCGGAGTCGAAAGGATGGTGATGCCGAGGCCGTTCGCGACCTGCGGAATGGACTTAACCGAGACATAAACTCGGCGGCCCGGCTTGGAGACGCGCCCGATCTCACGGATCACGGAGGCGCCTTCGTAGTACTTCAGTTCGATGTTCAGCTCGGCCTTGCCGTTGCCGAATACGACTTCGGAGTATCCACGGATGTAGCCTTCAGCCTGAAGGACATCCAGAACACGTGCGCGCAGCTTGGAAGCCGGCGTGGAAACGCTCGACTTGCGGCGTGCCGCGCCGTTACGGATACGGGTGAGCATATCGCCCAGCGGATCAGTCATTGCCATGTGCCCGTCTCCTTACCAGCTCGACTTGACGACGCCCGGCACCTTGCCGAGGTTGCCCAGTTCGCGAAGCGCAATACGCGACATACGAAGTTTACGATAGAAGGCGCGCGGACGGCCGGTAACTTCGCAACGGTTGCGGATGCGGGTCTTGGATCCATCGCGCGGCAGACCTGCCAGCTTGATGGTTGCCTTGAACCGCTCTTCGATCGGGAGAGACTGGTTCATGATGGTCGCCTTCAGAGCGGCACGCTTTGCAGCCTGCGAGGCAACCAGTTTGCGGCGGCGCTTGTTCTTTTCAACTGCGCTCGTTTTCGCCATTACTGTTATCCTTCTTTACGCTTGTCGTTACGATTACTGACGGAACGGGAAGTTGAACTCTGCGAGCAGAGCACGAGCTTCGTCGTCGTTAGTAGCCGTCGTGCAAACGATGATGTCCATGCCCCACATCTGATCAACCTTGTCGTAGTTGATCTCAGGGAACACAATGTGCTCCTTCACGCCCATGGCGAAGTTGCCACGACCATCAAAGGACTTCGGATTGAGGCCGCGGAAGTCGCGAACGCGCGGAAGAGCGATGTTCACGAGACGATCCAGGAACT
>NZ_JAEPRP010000105.1:0-6797 GCF_016652895.1 Ensifer sp. SSB1 | reverse complement strand
GGTAACCTTGGCACCAATCGGCATGCCTTCGCGAAGCTTGAAGCCAGCGATGGAGTTGCGAGCGCGGGTGATTACCGGCTTCTGACCAGCAATCGCTGCGAGGTCGGCAGCAGCAACGGTCGGCTTCTTGGAGTCGCCCGTCGATTCGCCAACACCCATGTTGATGACGATCTTGTCGAGGCGCGGGATCTGCATCTCGTTGGCGTAGGAGAACTTCTCCTGCATAGCCGCACGAATACGCTCGACATATTCCTTCTTGAGCCGCGGCTCGTAAGCGGACTTAGCCATCGATCACTACTCCCGAACGCTTGGCCACGCGGACCTTCTTGTCGCCATCGATCTTGAAACCGACGCGGGTCGGCTTGCCGTCCTTCGGATCGGCAATCGCGATGTTCGAAAGATGGATCGAGGCTTCCTTGTTGACGATGCCGGCTTCCTGGCTCTGGGTCTGGCGCTGGTGACGCTTCACCATGTTTACGCCACGCACGACAGCCCGGTCTTCCTTCGGCATTACCTGTACGACTTCGCCGGTACGGCCCTTGTCCTTACCGGTGAGAACGACGACTTTGTCGCCTTTGCGAATCTTTTGCATCTCTTAACGCTCCCTTAGAGTACTTCTGGAGCCAGCGAGATGATCTTCATGTGGTTCTTGGCGCGAAGTTCGCGCGGAACCGGTCCGAAGATACGGGTGCCGATCGGCTCTTTCTTGTTATCGATAAGAACGGCTGCGTTGGTGTCAAAGCGGATGACAGAGCCATCCGGACGGCGGATGTCCTTCGCAGTGCGAACGACAACAGCCTTCATGACATCACCCTTCTTTACGCGGCCGCGCGGAATGGCTTCCTTGATCGAAACGACAATGATGTCGCCGACCGACGCATACTTGCGCTTGGAGCCGCCCAGCACCTTGATGCACATGACACGACGTGCGCCGGAATTATCCGCCACGTCGAGGTTTGTTTGCATCTGAATCATGTCAGGTCGCCTTCTTGTTGTTACCAGGCCGGTTGGGTCGAAACCCCCTCGCCCGGCTTATAGTGCTCATCTCAAAGCAAAAGAACGCCCGGAATCGAGCGTTCCCCTGCTTCAATTGCGTGCTTCATACAGGTATTTTCCCAAGACGCAAGGGTCTTGGCGTCAAAACCTGCTGAAATCAAGCGTGGGCGGCGACTACCGTCCAGCGCTTATCCTTCGAGATCGGCGCACATTCCTCGATGGAAACGACGTCACCAACCTTGTACTGGTTGTTTTCGTCGTGCGCCTTGTACTTCTTCGAGCGACGGACGGTCTTCTGGAGGATCGGATGCGCAAAGCGGCGCTCGACCCGTACGACGACAGTCTTGTCGTTCTTGTCGCTGACAACAGTGCCCTGCAGAATGCGTTTCGGCATATTTTCTGGTCCTTAGGCCTTGGCTTCTGCCGCCTTCTGGCGGGCAATGGTTTTGACGCGTGCGATGTCCTTGCGGACTTCGTTGATACGCGAAGACTTCTCGAGCTGGCCGGTTGCCTTCTGGAAGCGCAGGTTGAACTGCTCCTTCTTCAGCTTGGCAAGCTCTTCGTTGAGTTGATCAGCGCTCAGAGCGCGAACATCTACGGCTTTCATGAGTTCACTCCTTACTCTGCGATACGCTGCACGAAGCGCGTCTTGACAGAGAGCTTGGCAGCGCCAAGACGAAGTGCCTCACGGGCAAGTTCTTCGCTGACACCATCGATCTCAAACATCATTCGGCCGGGCTTGACCTTGCATGCCCAGTATTCGACCGAACCCTTACCCTTACCCATGCGGACTTCCGTCGGCTTGGCGGTGACCGGAACGTCGGGGAACACACGGATCCAGACGCGGCCGGCGCGCTTCATGTGACGCGTGATCGCGCGGCGGGCCGCTTCGATCTCGCGCGCATTCACGCGGTTGGGTTCCTGAGCCTTAAGGCCGAATTCGCCGAAAGCGAGATCAGATCCGCCCTTGGCTACGCCCTTGATGCGGCCCTTGAACTGCTTGCGATACTTCGTACGCTTTGGCTGCAACATTTTTTTACTTCTCCGATATTGGCTGCCAAACGCGAATGTTACGCGTTTTCACGACGGCGGTCACGATCGCCACGGTCGCGATCACGGCCTGCCGGGCCCTGGTTGTCACTTTCGATCGCGCGACGCTCGGAAGCCATCGGATCGTGCTCAAGGATTTCGCCCTTGAAGATCCAGACCTTGATGCCGCAGATGCCGAAAGCGGTTTCCGCTTCAGCCGTGCCGTAGTCGATGTCCGCACGCAGGGTGTGCAGCGGAACGCGACCTTCGCGGTACCATTCGGTACGAGCGATTTCGGCGCCACCGAGGCGGCCGGCGCAGGTGATCTTGATGCCTTCGGCGCCAAGACGCATGGCCGACTGAACAGCGCGCTTCATCGCGCGGCGGAAAGCCACGCGGCGCTCGAGCTGCTGGGCGATCGACTGAGCAACGAGCGTTGCGTCAACTTCCGGCTTGCGTACTTCAACGATGTTGAGGTGCGTTTCGGAGTTGGTCATCTCGGAAAGCTTCTTGCGAAGCTTTTCGATGTCAGCGCCCTTCTTGCCGATGATGAGACCCGGGCGAGCCGAGTGGATCGTGACGCGGCACTTCTTGTGCGGACGCTCGATGACCACCTTGGCGATACCGGCAGCCTTCAGTTCTTCCATCAGGTAAGCGCGGATCTTCAGGTCTTCATGAAGAAGCTGGCCGTATTCGGCGTTGTCCGCGAACCAGCGGCTATCCCAGGTCCGGTTGATACCGAGACGGAAGCCGATCGGATTAATCTTCTGACCCATTATGCGGCCTCCCCTTTGGCTTCCACTTCACGGACGACGATCGTCAGGTGCGAGAATGGCTTTTCGACACGCGATGCACGGCCGCGACCACGAGCGTGGAAGCGCTTCATGACAATCGACTTGCCAACGTAAGCTTCTGCAACGACGAGCGAATCGACGTCGAGATCGTGGTTGTTCTCGGCGTTCGCAATCGCAGATTCAAGGGTCTTCTTGACCGTTTCTGCGATGCGCTTGCGGGAGAACTCCAGTTCGGCCAGAGCGCGATCGACCTTCTTGCCGCGGATCATCGCCGCAACCAGGTTGAGCTTCTGGGGGCTGACGCGGATCGTGCGCGCAATTGCCTGCGCCTCATTATCCTTCAGCCGGCGTTCGGCTTTTGCCTTGCCCATTGTTACTTCCTCTTTGCCTTCTTGTCCGCGCCATGACCGTAGTAGGTCCGGGTCGGAGAGAATTCGCCAAACTTGTGACCGACCATGTCTTCATTGACGCTGACCGGAACGTGCTTGCTGCCGTTGTAGACGCCGAAGGTGAGGCCGACAAACTGCGGAAGGATCGTGGAGCGGCGGCTCCAAATCTTGATCACTTCGTTGCGACCGCCTTCGCGGACCTTCTCAGCCTTCTTGAGAAGATAACCGTCAACGAACGGACCTTTCCATACTGAACGAGTCATTCGAGACTTCCTCTCTTACTTCTTCTTCTGGTGCCGCGAGCGCATGATGAACTTGTCGGTCGACTTGTTCGAACGCGTACGCTTGCCCTTCGTGGGCTTGCCCCACGGGGTAACCGGGTGACGACCACCCGAGGTACGGCCTTCACCACCGCCGTGCGGGTGGTCAACCGGGTTCATGACGACGCCGCGAACGTGCGGGCGCTTACCGCGCCAACGCGAACGACCAGCCTTACCGTCATTGATGTTGCCGTGATCGGGGTTCGATACGGCGCCGATCGATGCGAGGCAGGAACCGTGCACGAGGCGCTGTTCGCCCGAGTTCAGACGAAGGATCGCCATGCCCTGGTCGCGACCGACGAGCTGAGCGTAGGTACCGGCGGAGCGAGCCATCTGGCCGCCCTTGCCCGGCTTCATTTCCACGTTGTGGATGATGGAGCCGACCGGGATGTACTGCAGCGGCATCGTGTTGCCGGGCTTTACGTCGACAGCCTTTTCCGAAGCGATGACCTTGTCGCCAGCAGCGAGGCGCTGCGGAGCGAGGATGTAGGCCTTTTCGCCGTCGGCGTAGTTGACGAGCGCGATGAACGCGGTGCGGTTCGGGTCATATTCCAGACGCTCGACCGTGCCTTCAACGTCGAACTTGCGACGCTTGAAGTCGACCAGGCGATACGTACGCTTGTGACCACCGCCCTGGAAGCGAACGGTGATGCGACCGAGGTTGTTGCGACCGCCCTTGGAGGACAGGCCTTCGGTCAGCGCCTTGACCGGCTTGCCCTTGTAGAGGCCGGACCGGTCTACGATGACCAGCTGACGCTGGCTCGGGGTCGTCGGATTGAAATTTTTCAATGCCATTTTCTTGTTCCCTTTTGGGTTTTTACCCTAATGGGCCTATCCGTTAGAGACCGGTGGAGACGTCGATGGACTGACCGTCGGCGAGCGTGATGATCGCCTTCTTCACGTCCTTCTGCTTTCCGGCAAAGCCGCGGAAACGCTTCGTCTTGCCCTTGCGGACCAGCGTGTTCACAGCCGTAACCTTGACGCCGAACAGAGCTTCGACAGCAGCCTTGATCTCAGGCTTCGAAGCGTCCTTGGCGACGTTGAAGACGACCTGGTTCTGTTCGGAAACCAGCGTCGACTTTTCAGTGATCGAGGGAGACACGATCACGTCGTAGTGGCGAAGATCCGTCATTTGAACCGCTCCTCCAGAGCTTCCACGGCAGCCTTGGAAAGCACGAGCTTGCCACGGCGCAGAATGTCGTAAACGTTGATGCCCTGAACCGGCAGAACGTCCACGTTCGGGATGTTCTGGGCTGCGAGCTTGAAATTGTTCTCGATCTCGGCGCCGCCGATGATGAGAGCGTTGGTGAGGCCGAGCGAGGCGAACACGCCGGCGAGTGCCTTGGTCTTGGCTTCCTTGGCAACGAGATCGTCGATGACGATGATCTCTTCAGCCTTCAACTTGGCCGAGAGCGCATGGCGCAGGCCGAGAGCACGAACCTTCTTCGGAAGGTCGTGAGCGTGGCTGCGGACAACCGGGCCATGAGCCTTGCCACCGCCGCGGAACTGCGGAGCACGAGCGGAGTGGTGGCGGGCGCGGCCCGTACCCTTCTGCTTGTACATCTTGGCGCCGGTGCGCGAAACTTCCGCGCGGCCCTTGGCCTTGTGCGTGCCCTGCTGCTTCTTGGCGAGCTGCCAGCGAACGACGCGGGCAATGATGTCTTCACGGGGTTCGAGGCCGAAAATGGCGTCAGAAAGGGAAACCTTTCCTGCGTCCTTGCCCTCGAGGGTTTTGACGTTGAGATCCATTATTCGGCTCCCTTACTTCGATGCTTCGGCGCGCACAGCGGCCGGGCGCGGAGCGCCTTCCGGGGTGCCCGACTTGATGGCGTCACGAACGACGATCCAGGCACCCTTGGAGCCGGGGACTGCGCCCTTGACCAGGATCAGACCGCGGTCTTCATCGGTCGATACGACTTCGAGGTTCTGGGTGGTGACGCGGGTCTGGCCCATGTGACCAGCCATGCGCTTGCCCTTCCAAACGCGGCCCGGGTCCTGGTTGGAACCGGTAGAACCATGCGAACGGTGCGAAACGGAAACGCCGTGCGTTGCACGCAGACCGCCAAAGTTGTGGCGCTTGATGGCGCCGGCAAAGCCCTTACCGATCGTGGTACCGGTGACGTCGACGAGCTGACCGGCAACGAAATGGTTCGCCGTCAGTTCTGCACCGATGTCGATCAGGTTGTCCGCGGAAACGCGGAACTCGACGAGCTTCGCCTTCGGCTCGACGTTGGCAGCAGCAAAATGGCCGCGCATCGCCTTCGGCGTGTTCTTGACCTTGGAGCGACCAGCACCGAGCTGGACAGCAACATAGCCGTTCTTTTCTTCCGTACGCTGGGCTACCACCTGGCAGTTTTCCAGCTTCAAAACTGTAACCGGGATATGCTCACCGGCGTCGTTATAGACGCGGGTCATTCCCACTTTCTGTGCAATCACACCTGAACGCATCGGTTCATTCCTCTTGAGAGTTAGTGACGGAGCGAACCCCCTCACATCTCTGGTTTAAGGTTTCCTTGAGATCATCCGATCTTGAGGTCGCCCGTTTTTGGAAGCCGTTGGACCGGGGTCCACGTACCTTCCTTGTTTATTAAAGCTTGATTTCCACGTCGACGCCGGCAGCCAGGTCGAGCTTCATCAGCGCGTCAACGGTCTGCGGGGTCGGGTCTACGATGTCGAGAAGGCGCTTGTGGGTGCGCATTTCGAACTGTTCACGGCTCTTCTTGTCGACGTGCGGCGAGCGGTTGACCGTAAACTTTTCAATGCGCGTCGGCAGCGGTACGGGACCGCGCACGCTTGCACCGGTACGCTTTGCCGTCGACACGATTTCGCGCGTCGAGGCGTCGAGGATCCGGTGATCAAACGCCTTGAGGCGGATGCGGATGTTCTGGCCGTTCATACGACTTATCCTTGTTCAGGTTACTTGCGGTTTCCGTGGAAAAACACGCAGTGAACTTCGTTTAATTTCGGCCAGTCCGCTAACTTTTCAAAGATCGGAGGGACAGGGTTTCCCCTGCCCCTTCCTATTTGAGCGGCCGTGGCCGGCCTGTCTTCTTGTGAGCGCACAACGTCGAAGCACCGTGCAAATCACGCGTGGGCGCCATTTGCACTATTTCGTCGTCTTCGGCAAGCCGTGCGACCAACTAAATCTTTCGGGGCGGGTATGTCCAAGGCGCATAGCACATGCACCTTGTGTCTTCCCGCCCTCAGTCTCGTCGATTACTCGACGATGGAGGCAACGATGCCTGCGCCGACGGTACGGCCGCCTTCGC
>NZ_JAEPRP010000102.1:0-25871 GCF_016652895.1 Ensifer sp. SSB1 | reverse complement strand
AATCCCGCGCCAGACACTTGCAGCGCACGAAACGTCATGTTTAGTGCAAGGAAGCGGAAATGCGCAGCGCCTGCCGGACCGCGACGTCCGGCAGGCGCTGCGGTTCCGACACAGTTTTGAAACGGCCAGCTCGTGATCCAATTCGCGCTTCTCTTTGCCCTGGGCTTTCTGACGGCGATCATCATCGGTCTGCTGGTCGCCCCGGCGATCCACCGCCGTATCGTGCGGTTCGCCGAGGACCGCTTGAAGGCGACCATGCCGCTTAGCCCGCAGGAGGTCCGTGCGCAAAAGGACGCTGCCCGCGCGGCCTACGCCGCCGAAAATGCGCGCACGCAACAGGCCCTCAAACGTGAGCGCGACAAGGGCGTGGCGCTCATGTTGACCAACGAGAAGTGCTTGCAGGAGGCGCGGCGCCTGACCGGGGAGAACTCCGACCTGAATGCCCAGCTTGCCGATATGAACGTCGAAGCTGCAGACATGCGCTCCGCCATTCGGCAATTCGAACAGCGCTTGGAACGGATGAAGACAACACTCGACGGCGTCGAGCGCGACAATGCCGCTAAAGCCGACGAGATACAGAAGCTCGGCGTGCACCTTGCCCATCATGGCGCCGAAATCGACAATCTCAAGATCACCCTGGCGGCACGCGAGACCGAGGTCGAGCATCTGAAGAGCCGGATCGCCACCTTGCGCGACGAGCGAGAAGCCCTGCGTGGCGATCTCAAGGCTGAGACGACCCATTCCAAGGAAATGGAGCTTCGTCTTTCACATGACGAAACGCGGCTGCACCGATTGGAAGACAAGCTCGCGCGCGAGATGGCCACGAGCGCCGACCGCGAGAGTGCGCTGGAGCGACGCGCCGGCGAAATCGAACGACTGAAAACCAAAGTGAAGGATACCAACCAGGAAATGCGCGACGCAGCCAAGGCCCTGCGCGCCGCCGGCATCGCCTTCCCGCTGAGGAAGGAACGCCGTCCGGCCACCGAGCAATCGGGCAACCGATCCGCGGCCGCCGTTGCGCCGGCAACCGACATTCCAGGTTCTGCCACCGCCGACGATCTGCGCAACCGCGCTACCGCTCTTTCGGAGCGCTTGACCAATTCGAAATCCGCCGCGCACGACGACGCCCTGCGCGACGAGGTCGCGTCAATCGCCGCCGGCATGGTTGCGCTGACGGCCACGAACGAAGGCCCCTCCTCCCCCATTCTCAACCTGCTGGCCGGGGACGGGAATGAGGAAGCCACGACCAAGCGCGAGAGTTTGGCGAAGCGGGCAAAGGACATCCTGCCGCGCGAATAGGCTCCTAGACGGCCTGACGGAGAGCGCTCTTGACGAGCCTGCCACCACTGGCGGGCAGGCGAGCCTCTTCCTATCAATCGCAAGCTTGAGAACGCGACGTCAGATCCGGCCGTTGATCAGCGCCACCTGGTGCAGGGCGATACCGGCTGCTGTCGAGACATTGAGACTGTCGAGGCCGGGGCGCTGGCGGATGCGCGCCGTACGGATCGAGGTCAGCACCGATTGCGGCAGCCCCTCGCCTTCGGTTCCCATCAGAAGCGCAGTGCGCGCCGCCGGCGGGATCGCGCCAAGATCGGTCTCGCCGGCGGGCGAGAGCCCCCAGATCGCAAAGCCCGCCCCCTGCAGCCGTTCCAACATGGCAGCCACGGAGCCTTCGCGCACAAAGGGAACGGTCAGCACCGAGCCGACGGAGACCCGGATCGCCTTGCGGTACATCGGATCGCAACTCGTCTCATCCATCAGCACGGCATCGACCCCAAAGGCCGCGGCGTTGCGGAAGAGCGCGCCCATGTTGTCGTGGTTGGAAATGCCGCAAGCCGCCAAAACGAGGCTCGACGCCGGCAAGGACGCGATCAATGCATCAAGGCCTTGCTCACCTTCGCGGCGGCCGAGCGCCAGCACGCCTCGGTGCATGTTGAACCCGGCGATCGCATCGAACACCCCCGCCTCCGCCACATAGAGGGGCACCGTCGGCGGGAAGCGCTCAAGAATATCCTGAACGCCGGCCAGACGATTTTCGAGCAGCAGGATCGCCTCGGCGGCAAAACCGCGCCCGGCTTCGTGCGCCGCTGCCAGCATGCGCAACACCACCGTGCCTTCGGCGATGAAGCGGCCATGCCGCCCGGTCAGATCGCGCTCCTTGATCGAGACGAAGCCAGCAATCCGGGGATCGGCGGGGTCATCGATGCGCTGAACGGGCGGGAGGGCGCTCGACATACGGTCAGTTGGTCCTGACGGTAATGTCGGCGACGATGCGACCGGTGCCGATATCGAACACGATGGCACGCGGCTCCGATCCCGGAAGGTTGCCGTAGAACAGCACCTGGGAGCCGGAGAGCGCCACGTTCGTCACCGTGAAGCCGGCGGGAAGTGCCGCGACCGCATTGACCGGTGCTTCGCTCGGAACGACGGCAGCGGCAGCCTGGACGGGTGCCTTGGCGTCCGTGCGCGTCAGCTTGTAGACAATCGTCCCAAGGACGGCCATAAGCATGACCAACATGACGCCGGCCGAGACGAGCTGAAGCTTCACCATCTTGCGGCGGACATTTTCCATGGCCGGATCTAGCGGCTTGTCTTCCTGGTCATCGGGCTCGATTGCGGTCATGGTTGGCCTTTTTTCGGATTTGGAACGGAATGAACGACCCCTTTAAACAAGCGACGGCCAATAGGAAAGTCCTGACGGCGGGCGAGGATGCCGCAGGACGCCTCGATTCGTTCCTGACCGACGCACTTTCGGGTGAATTCTCCCGCAACCGGATCAAGAGCCTGATCGAACAGGGCGCGGTGTCGATCAACGGCAAGCCGGTAACCGAACCGAAAAAGAAGGTGCATCCCGGCGACGTCTTCGAGATCGACCTGCCCGAGCCGGAAGATCCGGAACCGAAGGGCGAAGACATCCCGCTCGACGTGCTCTACGAGGACGACCACCTGATCGTGCTTTGCAAGCCCGCCGGCCTCGTCGTACATCCCGGCGCCGGCAACTGGACCGGCACACTGGTCAACGCACTCATCCATCACTGCGGCAGCAGCCTGTCGGGCATCGGCGGCGTCAAGCGCCCAGGCATTGTCCATCGCCTCGACAAGGAGACGAGCGGCGTCATGGTGGTCGCCAAGAATGATGCCGCCCATCGCCATCTCTCCGAACAGTTTGCAGACCACGGTCGCACCGGCCCGCTCGAACGCGCCTACCGGGCCGTCGTCTGGGGACGACCGCGGCAGCTGAAGGGAACGATCGACGCGCCGCTCGGGCGAGCCGGCGACCGAACGAAACGCGCGGTCAAGCGCGAGGACAGCGACGACGCCCGCGAAGCCATTACCCACTATGAGGTCGTCGAGCGTTATCTCGAAAAGCCCGACGGCACCTGCCTGGCGTCAACGGTGGAATGCCACCTGGAAACGGGGCGCACGCACCAGATCCGCGTCCACATGGCGCATATCGGCCATCCGCTGATCGGCGATCCGGAATATGGCGCCGCCTTCCGCACCAAGGCGAATTTGTTGCCGGATGCAGCCAAGGCCGTCGTCAATCAATTCCACCGCCAGGCCCTGCACGCCTTCATGCTGCAGTTCGAGCATCCGGCGACCGGCGATACCATGCATTTCGAAGCGCCGATGCCGGTCGACATGGAGCAACTGATCGAGGCCCTGCGCACCGAGGCGTGAGCCGGGCCCTTGAATTCCGGCAGTGGGATTCCAATCTAAGGTTCAGTCTCTGTTCGTGACATTCCCGTCGCCCGGTCTCACACATTGGTGAAACCGGACTCCTTGAATCATGCTTTCGCCGTACTTATTTTCTAGGCTCGTGGGGTCTTGACGAAGACCCACATGCCCGGCTTGCCGACCGGAGGCCGGAGACTATTAAGGGGGGTGCTTCATATGGCCCGAAACAATTTGCCGACCATTGCCGCTGGAGAAGGCGGCCTCAATCGTTATCTCGACGAAATCCGCAAGTTCCCGATGCTGGAGCCGCAGGAAGAGTACATGCTCGCCAAGCGGTACCAGGAACATGACGACCGCAAGGCGGCGCACAAGCTGGTGACCAGCCACCTTCGCCTCGTCGCCAAGATCGCGATGGGTTATCGCGGCTACGGCCTGCCGATCGGCGAAGTCGTATCCGAAGGCAATGTCGGTTTGATGCAAGCCGTCAAGAAATTCGAACCCGATCGCGGTTTCCGCCTCGCCACCTACGCCATGTGGTGGATCAAGGCGGCGATCCAGGAATATATCCTGCGTTCGTGGTCGCTGGTGAAAATGGGTACGACCGCCAACCAGAAGCGGCTGTTCTTTAACCTGCGGCGCCTCAAGGGCAAGATCCAGGCGCTGGATGAGGGCGACCTGAAGCCGGAACACGTCAAGGAAATCGCCACCACGCTCAAGGTGAGCGAGGATGAAGTGATCTCGATGAACCGCCGCCTCTCCGGCGACGCTTCGCTCAATGCCCCGATCAAGGCGAGCGAGGGTGACTCCGGCCAGTGGCAGGACTGGCTCGTCGACGACCACGACAACCAGGAAGAAATCCTGATCGAGCAGGACGAGCTTGAAAGCCGCAGGGCACTGCTCGCCAATGCGATGAAGGTGCTGAACGACCGTGAACGCCGCATCTTCGAGGCGCGCCGCCTGACGGAAGAGCCGCTCACGCTCGAAGATCTTTCGGCCGAATTCGATATCAGCCGCGAGCGCGTACGGCAGATCGAGGTTCGTGCTTTCGAGAAGGTCCAGGACGCAGTGCGCAAGGCCGCCCTCGAGCGCGCCAATGCATTGCGGGTCGTCGAGGGCGCATAACGCTCTTCACGCCATGCGGGCGTCAATGCGCCGTGCACAGAGCCAAACAAAAAACCCGGCGGATCGCTCCAGCCGGGTTTTTCTTTGTTCTTCGGATTTCTCCGGCTTACTGGCTGTTGGTCGCCGCGTCCGTTGCCGGTGCGGCCGCCCAGGCGCGCAGCACCTGGTTGAAGGCATCGGTTCCGCTCGGGCCCTTCTCCAGCGTCAGCAATGCGCGGCGCCCGTTCCTGTAGGTCAGCGGAATATCGATCCAGCTGCGGCTGCGCAGCAACTCCGTGTTGTTGCCCATCGCGTCCTTCGAATCGTTCAGCGCGATCATATGGAAATCGTCGGTGATCTTGGCCGGAACAGCGATCAACGCATCGCCGCGGTCCTGCTCCGTACGCTTCATCGAAACGCGCTGTACGCTGTCGATCGCGCCGCCCTCGAAATTCGGCGGCAGCGAGAAGACAAATTCGATGACATGGCTTGCCGGCAACGACTCGTCAGCATTGCGCTTGATCGTCATCAACGCAGTCAGGCCCCGGTCCGGAATGGTGATCTGCGCCTGGACGGCCGGTTCGGGCTTGGCATCGCCGCCAGGCGATTCTTCCTTTACCGACCATGCAACGGTTCCCGGAATGGCCGTCGGCGAAGACTGGCCGAGACGCTCTTCGTAGAGGAACATCTTCTCGCCGTTGGCGATCGCGATCTCCGGGGTTGTCGGCTGGCCACCGGGCTGCTGGCCCGCGGGCTGCGTGCCTGCTGCCTGCCCCGCCGTTCCACCCTGGGCAGTGGCTGCTTCCACAGGCTTGCTCGCCTCGGTCTGCTGCGCTACCGACTTGCCTTCCTGCGCGGCACCTTCGGCGCTCGCGACGGCAGGGCCATTGTCGACTTCGGATCCGTCACCCAGAAGCCGCTGCGTAAACTTCGTCGAATTGTTGTCCGGGACCGCCGTGTCGTCGTGCTGTACCGGTTGCTGCTGCGTCGTCTCGCCCTGGTTTGCTGGCGGAGGAGCGCTCTTTTCTGCCGGCGATCCTCCGATGTTTGAAACGGCCGAAGTAATCGATGCGACGATGCCCGAAAGCCAGGCGTTGCCGGCTTCCCGGTTCTTCCAATAGGCAAAACCGCCGCCGCCGAGCGCCAGCAGAACGAACGCAGCGATGGCGAGACGCTTGATGCTGAAGCGCGATGGTTTCGGCGTGGCCCGGTAAGATGCCGGTCGCGATGCCGCGGGCGCCGCTCCGTCGGCGCCACGATCCGGCTCGCGCGCAGCGGTGGATGCCGCTGCACCCGCCGTCGCCGCAGCCGCGGCGCCCTCGAAGCCGAGCAGGTCGTCGATGTGGTCCCAGGCCGTGCCGGCACGGTCTTGCTGGCTCTGGGGAGCATCCGCAGCGGCAGCCTGTCCGGTCCTTTCGACGGGCCAGGACCAATCGGCAATCTCCGGCTCAACGCTCTTTTCGGTTCGCCGTTCCTCGAACGGCGCAAACGGGTCGTTGTCGTCGAACGACCAATTGCCTGCAGAAGCGGCTTTGGGGGCCTCGACCGGCGCCTCCTGCTGCGGTTCTTCGACCGGATGCATGCCCAGAAGCTCGGGCGTACCGGCCGGCTCATGCACGTCGCGCGCAGGCTCATGCGCCGGGACAGGTGCCGCTACCGGCGTTGCCGTGTCCCATTCCGGCAGATCCCATTCGGATGCGGCCGGCTTATGTTCATCGGCTGCCGGGGCCTCGTGCCACGTCGGCACTTCGACCGGACGAGGCTCTTCGTCTACGGACGGCGGCGCGACGGTCTCTTCATATGTTTCTGCATAGATTTCGACCGGAGCGGGCTCAGAATATTCCTCAGCCTCGTAGGCTGGGGCAACGGCGTGTGCCTCTTCGACGACGGGAGCGTTCGTCTCCTCGACCGGCACCTCGGTCGTTTCGATGTATTCAGCAACCGGTTCTTCTACAGACGGCTCCGCTGGAGCTACCTCTCCGGCTTCGGCCTCGTGTTCGGCGTGCTGCGTCGGCTCCTCGTAGACCTGGGCACGGTGGTCGAGTTCCGTGCTGCCTACCGCTTCCGGTACCGCTTCCTCAGCGATTGCAACCGGCTCGCTTGCAGCAACCGGCTCGGGCTGCGCTTCGGGTTCGGGTTCGGAAACGGCTTCGTCGACTGGCGGCTCAACAGCTACGGCTTCGGACGTGTCCTCCACCGCCTCCGTTTCTTCGAGAGCCGGCAAGGCTTCGGCATATTCGCTGTCGACCTCGACGATGGCGTTTTCGAGTTTCGCCAACTGGCGATTGATCATGTCGTCCGACGGACGCGGGTTCATGTTTTCGAGTTGGCGGCGCACGGCCGCGCGCGCCTTCTCGTATACCCTGTCCCGCATTTCGGGTGTGTTTTCCGACAGGCCGTCAACGGTCCTGCGAATAACTGCAACAAAATCCGCCATTAGTACTTTCTCATACGCCCAGGTATGTCTTTGCGATCGCGACGCAATGTCATTTCGCCGACACTAGTCCTCAAAGGGGTCCGTCACAAGTATCGTGTCGTCCCGCTCCGGGCTGGTGGAAAGAAGAGCAACCGGCGCGCCGATCAGTTCTTCCACCTGGCGAACGTATTTGATCGCCTGTGCCGGAAGATCCGCCCAGCTGCGTGCGCCAACCGTCGATTCCTTCCAGCCTTCGAGTGTAACATACACTGGCTTTGCCGAAGCTTGCTGCGCCTGGCTTGCCGGCAGATGGTCGATCTGCTGTCCGTCCAGAGTATAACCGACGCAGATCTTCAGTTCGTCAAGACCGTCGAGCACATCGAGCTTGGTGAGCGCGATACCGGTGATGCCGTTGGCGGCGACCGACTGGCGCACCAGTGCGGCGTCGAACCAGCCGCAGCGGCGCTTGCGACCCGTCACGGTGCCGAACTCATGACCCTTTTCGCCGAGGAACTGGCCGATTTCATCGGTGAGCTCGGTCGGGAACGGGCCTTCGCCGACGCGCGTCGTGTAGGCCTTGGTGATGCCGAGGATGTAGCCGAGCGAGCCCGGGCCCATGCCCGAACCGGCGGCAGCCTGGCCGGCAACCGTGTTCGACGAGGTGACGAACGGATAGGTGCCGTGGTCGATGTCGAGCAGCGTGCCCTGCGCACCTTCGAACAGGATGCGCGCGCCCTTGCGGCGGGCCTTGTCGAGCAGAACCCAGATGGTGTCCATGAACGGCAACACCTTGGCGGCAACAGAGGAAAGCTCCTGCATGATCGCATCGTGGCTGATCTCGGCTTCACCGAGCCCGCGACGCAGCGCGTTGTGGTGCGTCAGCAGGCGGTCGACCTTGGCCGGCAGGGTGTCGAGATCGGCGAGGTCCATGACGCGGATGGCGCGACGGCCGACCTTGTCTTCGTAGGCCGGGCCGATGCCGCGGCGCGTGGTGCCGATCTTGGTGCCGCTGTTGGAGGCCGCATCTTCGCGGATGCCGTCGAGTTCGCGGTGCAGCGACAGGATCAGCGTGGCGTTGTCGGCGATGCGCAGGTTGTCCGGCGTGATCGCGATGCCCTGCTTGCCGAGCTTGTCGATCTCGGCGATCAGCGCATGCGGATCGATGACGACGCCGTTGCCGATGACGGCAAGCTTGCCGGGACGGACGACGCCCGAGGGCAGGAGCGACAGCTTGTAGCTGACGCCGTCGATTACCAGCGTATGGCCGGCGTTGTGACCGCCCTGAAAGCGCACGACGATATCGGCGCGCTCGGAGAGCCAATCCACAATCTTGCCTTTGCCTTCGTCACCCCATTGGGAGCCGACCACTACGACGTTCGTCATAATTCTCTTCCTGTTCAGGCGCGCAAACGAGGCTGCGCTGTTCTCAAACCCGCGCATCTATACTGTGTTGTCATCTGGAAAGCGACCCCGTTGTGTCCGGCGTTCCGCCCTTTTTGCATGACAAGGCCGGGATTTAGCGCCTATATCTTCGCCTTTCCCCGCCATCGCGGCAACAGGTCGCCCATCTCCACACAGGTCAGAGCATCGTGAATTCCAGGGCCTATTTCTATCTTTGCATCACCGCGCTCTTCTGGGGCGGCAATTCTGTCGCCGGCAAGATGGCGGTCGGACACGTGAGCCCGATGATGCTGACGACGTTGCGCTGGGTGTTCGCACTGATCGTCATCCTGGTGCTGATGACGCCGCAGATCCGCCGCGACTGGAAAAAGATCCGCCAGCATTGGCTGCAGCTGCTCGCCTATGGTGCGATCGGCTTCACCACCTTCAACGCCCTGCTCTACTCAGCACTGAAATATACGAGCGCCATCAACGCCGTCATTCTTCAGGCCGGCATCCCGATGCTGATCTTCCTGTTCAACTTCGTGCTCTTCCGCACGAGGGCGTCGATCGCCCAGGTGATCGGCTTCACCGTTACGCTGATCGGCGTGCTGGTGACCGCCGCCCATGGCGACATTTCGAGCCTGCTGACACTTGAGTTCAATTTCGGCGACGCCCTGATGATCGTCGCCTGCGTCGTCTATGCCGGCTACACGGTCGCGCTCCGCTACAAGCCGACGATGCATTGGCAGAGCTTCATTGCGGCACCGGCCTTCGGCGCGCTCCTCAGCGCCCTGCCGCTGCTCGTCTGGGAAATCGGCAGCGGCACGGCGATCGTGCCGGACACCACCGGGTGGGTCATCGTCCTCTATGCGGCGATCTTCCCCTCGCTGATGTCACAGGTGCTTTATGTCCGTGGCGTCGAGATGATCGGCGCCAACCGCGCCGGCCTGTTCATCAATGCGATCCCCGTTTTCGGAACGCTGCTTTCCGTTATGCTGATCGGCGAGACCTTCCATCTTTTCCATCTCGTCGCGCTCCTGCTTGTGCTTGGTGGTATCGCCATTGCCGAGAGGGGTCGCCCGCGCTGACGAGCTTCACGCCTGCCGCGCAAGCGTCGCGCGATGCAATCGCTAGAACTCGGGAGTTGGCTTAAGCCTTGGTTAGCAGATGAGTGTTTCTGTCCCCGCCAGGATACTTTCCTTGGGGCTAAGACAGTGAAAAATATTAGAATTTCGACACGTATCTATTTATTGACGGCGATGGCGCTGGTCTTCATGGCAGCAGCCATGGCCTACAAGACGCAGGTCGCCAACTCTGAAGTCAGCGACGAGCGCCGGCAGATGCTGCGCAACGTCACGGAGGCAGCGATCTCCACGATCGCAAGCTTCGAGGAACAGGAACGCAGCGGCGCGCTGACCCGGGAAGAAGCCCAGAGCCGCGCCATTTCGGCTGTCATGGCCATGCGCTTCGGCCAGGACGGCTATTTCTTCATAAATAGCTTCGATGGCATGATGGTCGCCCATCCCCTCGCCAAGCAGCTCGTCGGCACCGACATCCGCGGCCTGAAGGACACCAACGGCAAGGCCTTCAACGTCGAGCTCATTGCGCTCTCCCAGAACCCGGGCAGTGGCATCGTCAACTATTATTGGGACAAGCCAGGCCACGAGGAACCGGTCGAGAAATACTCCTACATCCAGGGCTTCAAGCCCTGGGGCTGGGGTGTGGGTACAGGCGTCTATGCCGATGATCTCGCCGCCAAGTACAACGCGTCGCTGCTGATGACGATCATCACCACGGCGATCGCTGCGATCGCAACGCTTGCCGCCGCCATGGCGATCGGTCGCTCGATCAGCCGGCCGATCAACCGGCTGAAGGACGTCATGCTCGAAGTGTCGAACAACGACACCCGTTCGGAAGTTCCAGACACGGACCGCCGCGACGAAATCGGCCACATGGCGGATGCGCTTGTCGTGCTGCGCGCCTCGGTGATCGAACGCAATGCGCTCGAAATTCGCCAGCGCGAGCAGCAAGTGGCACTCGACGGCGAGCGCAGCGCGAACGAGGAAATGCAGCAGGCAACCGCCCGTGTGCAGGCCCACGTCGTCAGCACCATTGGCGGCGCTCTCGAAAGGCTCGCGAGCGGTGACCTCACCACCCATGTGCCGGATCTCGGCGCCGACTACGAGAAGCTGCGCCAGGATTTCAACACCGCCGTTGCCGCTCTTCGCTCCACAGTGAGCGCGATCGCCGATTCCACCTCTGTCGTCACGGGCAATGCCAACGAGATCAGCCGGGCAGCCAATGACCTGTCGCAGCGGACCGAGCAGCAGGCGGCATCTCTCGAAGAAACGGCAGCCGCCCTCGACGAGATCACCTCCGCGGTCCAGAACTCCACGAACCGCGCCGAGGAAGCAACCCGCATGGTCGCCGAAGCCCGCCAGGGTGCGGCCACCTCGAGCGAGGTCGTGCGTGACGCCATCCATGCGATGGGTCGCATCGAACATTCGTCCTCGAAGATCGGCGAGATCATCGGCGTGATCGACGACATCGCCTTCCAGACGAACCTGCTTGCACTGAATGAAGGCGTCGAGGCAGCGCGCGCGGGTGACGCCGGTAAGGGCTTTGCCGTCGTCGCGCAGGAAGTGCGTGAACTGGCACAGCGTTCGGCAACGGCTGCCAAGGAGATCAAGGGGCTCATCACCGCTTCCGGCGTCGAAGTCTCGGCCGGCGTGCGTCTCGTCGAGGCGACGGGTTCGGCGCTCGGCGACATCGAGCGCCGGGTCAACGAGATCAACGAGCGCATCGTCGCCATTGCGACGGCGGCGCGCGAACAGTCTGTCGGGCTGCGGGAGATCAACACCGCCGTCAACCAGATGGACCAGATGACGCAGCAGAACGCCGCCATGGTCGAGCAGACCTCGGCAGCAAGCCAGGCGCTCGCCGGCGAAAGCAACGTGCTTTCCGGTCGGCTTGCCCAGTTCACCGTCGAGGAGAGAGAGTGGCGCCCGGCGACACGGCGGGCCGCCTGATCTCCCGTCGATCGAGACAAAGAGAAATGGCGCCGGTTTCCGGCGCCATTTTCATTTCTCAGGCAAGCGGCCGCTCCATATAAAGCGCTTCCTCGCCGTAGCTCGAGAGCTTCAGCGCCAGCCGCTCGTCCATGCGCACTTCAAACCCTTGCCTCTCCCAGAAGCCGCGGGATCCGTTGACCGAGACGAGTGACATCAATCGCAACCCTTCCGTTCTGGCGGCATCCTCCAGAAGGGGAAGAATTCCGCCGCCCGCGCCGGAGCCACGCATCTCCGGCAAGAGCGCGAGATCATGGATGTACCAGGTATCGGCGGCATCAGGAATTTCGCCAAGCATGGTGTTCAGCGAGGGCGGTGCGCCGCGGAGCCAAGGATGACTCAGCACGTAGCCGCGGGACTGCCCCTCTGCGTCGAGCATGAAGCAACCGGCAGGGCTGAGCGCGATGCGGTCAGCGAGCACGGCGTCGTCCTCGGGAAAGGCCTGGTGCACCACGAGCTGGATCTCCGATACTGAGGTAAGGTCAGGCAGACTTGCTTCGCGCCAGCGGAATGTCGTTGCGGTCATTTCTCGTCACATGCGTTCAAACAGGAAAACGCACCGGCGGTCAGCCGGTGCGTCCTCGCTATGTCCCGTGATTGGGTCGGCAAAGCGGCAGCCCGTGCTGCCGCTTGCTGGGCTGGCGTCAATCGATGTTGAAGACCAGCGGCTTTGCCTGGCGAATTGCCTGATTGGCGCGCAGCTTGTCAAGCACGGCCTCCGAAACCGCACCGTCGACATAGAGCAGCGCGATCGCGTCGCCGGCTTCCTTCTCGCGGCCGAGCTGGAAGTTCGCGATGTTGACGCCGGCATCGCCGAGCGTCGTGCCGATGAAGCCGATCATGCCGGGGACGTCGGTGTTGGTGATGTAGACCATGTGGCTGCCGACATCCGCATCGAGGTTGATGCCCTTGATCTGGATGAAGCGCGGCTTGCCGTCCGAGAACACCGTACCGGCGACCGAACGCGTCTGGTTCGCCGTCTTCACCGTCAGCTTGATGTAGCCGTCGAAGACGCCGGTCTTGTCGCGCTTCACTTCGGACAGGATGATGCCCTTTTCCTTGATCATGACCGGCGCCGAAACCATGTTGACGTCGGCAACCTGCGGCCGGATGAGACCGGCAAGCACGGCGCTCGTCAGCGCCTTGGTGTTCATGCCGGCGGTCGAGCCGTCATAGAGGATCTCGATTTCCTTGATCGCGCTTTCGGTGACCTGGCCGACGAAGGCGCCGAGGACGTCGGCAAGCCGGATGAACGGCTTCAGGATCGGCGCTTCCTCAGCGGTGATCGAGGGCATGTTGATGGCGTTGGAAACCGCACCCTTGACCAGGTAATCCGACATCTGTTCGGCGACCTGCAGCGCGACGTTCTCCTGGGCTTCCGTGGTCGACGCGCCGAGATGCGGCGTGCAGACGACGTTCGGCAGGCCGAAGAGCGGGCTTTCGGTTGCGGGCTCGACCTCGAAGACGTCGAAGCCGGCGCCGGCGACGTGGCCGGACTTGATCGCTTCGGCAAGCGCCTTTTCATCGACGAGACCGCCGCGAGCGCAGTTGACGATGCGCACACCCGGCTTGGTCTTGGCGAGTGCCTCGGCGCTGAGGATGTTGCGGGTCTTGTCGGTCAGCGGCACGTGCAGGGTGATGAAATCAGCCTGGGCGAGCAGCTCGTCGAGCTCGACCTTGGTAACACCCATTTCCTCGGCGCGCTCTTTGGAGAGGAACGGGTCATAGGCGAGAACGTGCATCTTCAGGCCGATGGCGCGCGAGCAGACGATCGAGCCGATGTTACCGGCGCCGATCACGCCGAGCGTCTTGCCGGTGATTTCGACACCCATGAAGCGGGACTTTTCCCACTTGCCGGCCTGCGTCGAGGTGTCGGCAGCCGGAAGCTGGCGGGCAACGGCAAAGAGCAGCGCGATAGCGTGTTCGGCGGTTGTGATCGAGTTGCCGAAGGGCGTGTTCATCACGATGATACCGCGACGCGACGCGGCCGGGATATCGACATTGTCGACGCCGATGCCGGCGCGGCCGATGACCTTGAGGTTGGTCGCAGCCGCGATCAGCTTTTCGGTCGCCTTGGTGGCCGAGCGAATGGCGAGACCGTCGTAGTTGCCGATGATTTCGGCGAGCTTGTCCTTGTCCTTGCCGAGCTTCGGCTGGAAATCGACTTCGACGCCGCGATCGCGGAAGATCTGGACGGCGGTTTCCGACAGTTCGTCGGATACGAGAACGCGAGGTGCCATGGGAGGCCTCCTTAAAGATCAGGTCTGAATGGGAATGCGGTTAGCCAGGCCTCGCCCCCCATCGGGAGCGAAGCGGATCACTCAAATCAGTGTGAGATGCGGGCGAAGTTCATTGTCCTCACCCCTTGTCTGATCAGGCCGCAGCCTGCGCCAGCGTTGCCTTCTGGGTCTCGAAGGCCCAGGTCAGCCAGGGCATCAGCGCCTTCATGTCGGCAGTCTCGATGGTGGCGCCGGCCCAGATGCGAAGGCCGGACGGTGCATCGCGGTAGTGGCCGATGTCGAAGGCAACGCCTTCCTTTTCGAGAAGCGCAACCACGCCCTTGGCGAAGGCCGCCTGTCCGTCGGCGTCGAGGGCAGACACGTCCTTGTCGACGATCTTCAGGCAGACCGAGGTGTTGGAGCGGGTCTCGTCCTTGACCGCCAGGTTGGCGATCCAGTCATTGGCGGCGACAAAGTCGAAGATCGCCTGCGCATTGGCATCAGCCCGAGCCATCAGGCCCTTGAGCCCACCGACCTGCTGCGCCCAAAGCAGCGCGTCGATATAGTCCTCGACGCAGAGCATCGACGGCGTGTTGATGGTTTCGCCGGTGAAGATGCCTTCGATCAGCTTGCCGCCCGAGGTCATACGGAAGATCTTCGGCAGCGGCCAGGCCGGCACGTAGGTCAGCAGGCGTTCGACGGCGCGCGGCGACAGGATAATGACGCCATGTGCGCCCTCGCCGCCAAGAACCTTCTGCCAGGAGAAGGTGACGACATCGAGCTTGGCGAAATCGAGGTTCTGCGCGAAGGCGGCCGAAGTCGCGTCGCAGATCGTCAGGCCCTTGCGGTCTGCCGGGATGAAGTCGCCGTTCGGCACACGCACGCCCGAGGTCGTGCCGTTCCAGGTGAAGACCACGTCGCGGTCGAAATCGACCTTGGATAGATCGGGAAGTTCGCCGTAGCCGGCTTCGAACTTGCGAACGTCGGCGAGCTTCAGCTGCTTGACCACGTCGGTCACCCAGCCGGCGCCAAAGCTTTCCCAAGCGACCATGTCGACGCCACGCGGACCGAGCAGCGACCAGAGCGCCATTTCGACGGCGCCGGTATCGGAAGCGGGCACGATACCGATGCGGTAATCAGCCGGCACTTCAAGAATGTCACGGGTAAGATCGATGGCCTGCTTCAGCTTCGTCTTGCCGATCTTGGCGCGGTGCGAACGACCGAGCGGAGCATCGGAGAGAGCGGCGAGCGTCCAACCGGGGCGCTTCGAGCAAGGGCCAGAAGAGAAATGGGTATTGTTCGGACGGAGGTCCGGCTGTGCAGGCTTTGCCATGTGCTATCCTTCCAGATAGATAGCCCTTCGTTGGGGAAGGGTGTCCCGCCGTCGTCGATATTGTGGGCGGGACCGGAAGTCAAGCGCTTTGTCGCAATCGAGAAAATTTATGGCGTGACGGGCAACATCTGCAAAAGCGGAGCAATGCCCACCGACCGATTGTTGCCGACCGTCACTTCCTTCCGAGCAAGAGGCTGGGACATAAGGCGGATCAGCATGACCCGACTTCCGCCGAAACCGTGGTGCCTCAAGGCTTTAGAAGGTGAAGCGCAGGCCCGCCCGAATCTCGTGACGGGAAAGCCCGTCGTCGAAGCCCTTGTCGCCGGTCGCGCCCGCCAGAGCCTCGGCCCCGAAGCCAAACATCTCGCCATCGGCGATATGGGAGTAGCGATAGCCGACATCGAGCTTCAACTGGTCGCTGAGATCATAGGAGACGCCCGCCATCAGCGCATAGGTGAAACGCCAGCTGTCGCGTCCCTCGTAGGAGGCCGAGGTGGGGGAACCGGCGCAGGCGCCGACGCCGGCGACGCAAGTGGCGCTTTCGACTGCCGTGTCCCAGTTGAGACGCGTCGCGCCGATACCCCCGCCGACATAAGGCGTGAAGCCGGCGAGCGTGCCGAAATCCATATAGGCGTTCGCCATCAAACCGAGGGCGGAGTAATCGGCTGCGGTTGAGAAGGCGCAGGATGTCCCTGCCCCCTGCCCGGCGCAGGGACCGGCGGACGAGGACGAACCATTGAATCGGCCCTCGAAATAGTCGGCCGTCAGATCGGCGCGGAACATATCGGTGAACTGATAACCAACGCCGAGCGAGCCGGAGAACGGCTTGTCAAAACGCGCATTGTCGAAGGGAACGCTGCCGTAGCTCAGCGTGCCCGCATCGAAGGTCCGGTAGTAGGGATCGCCTTCGCCGCGCCAGGGCGCATAGCCGATATCGCCGCGCAGGTAGATGCCGCCTGAACTGGCCGTTTCTTTTTCGATGGTGATCTCCGGAGCATTCAGCAGATCCTCGTCGGCCGCCAGCGCGGCACCCGAAAGAAGCAGGCCGGCACCAAAAGCGGCTCCGCAGAACCCGTTTCGCCAATCCATGCCCATGCCCTTTCACCGCTGCTATTCGTGCGGGATGGAGCCATGCCGTCACCGCTTCGTTCAGCGTTAACTATTGGCAGCGACTGGTTAACCCCCGGTTAACCATGCTTGTTAGGGAACAGGCAAATGTTGGCGGCAACGAAAAAGGCCACCCGAAGGTGGCCTTGGTATTTCCCCGAAACGATCCGATTATTTGTAGACCACCGGCGGCGGCTCGTAAGGCACTTCGCAGGTATTGCCGAAGGAGTAGCGCAGACCGGCGCGTGCTTCGTGGATGTAGAAGCCCTCGTCGGAGCCCGGACCGCCACCGTTGGCGAAGCCGAACATGTCGCCGTCATCGACCTGGCGGAAGCGGTATCCGACGTCTGCCTTGAGATTGCAGGTAAGGTCGATCGCCGTACCGGCCATCAGCGCGTAGGTGAAGCGCCACTTGCTCTCGCCACTGTGATCCGTCGTCGGGTCGCAGGCTGCCGGATTGCTGACGCTGCAGCTGGTGTTGCGCAGTCCATCCCACTTGACGTGCGTGGCACCGATACCGGCACCGACGTAAGGGGTGAAGGCACCGTAAGTACCGATATCGACATAGGCGTTGGCCATCAGGCTCCAGGCGGAAACCGAGCTTTTATCGCTCGAAACGCAGGGGCCCGGAACACTGCCGCAGAACCCCAGGGTCGAGCCGGCAAAGTCGGCGTTGCCCCAGTAGTCGGCCGTGACGTCGGCACGCAGGTAGTTGTTGAACTGATAACCGACACCGCCGCCGATAACCCAGGAGTCATCGATATCCGCAGATTCGAAATCGGTGACGGAGCCGCCGGGGCCGCCCTGGTAATAGTTTGCGCCGCGCAGATGGTTCCACGCATAGCCGACGTCGCCGCGCAGGTACCAACCGCTGGTCTGAATGACCTCTACGGGCTGCTCCGGCACCGGTTCCATAGGTTGGTAGACATCCGCAGCAAATGCTGCCGTGCCGCTGAGCAAGATAGCCACAACGCCACTCAAAATTCTCTTCATGGCCCACTCCAATACATTCAGTTGCTTGGTTCACCATGAAACCGGTGCCCAAATCCCGATGTTGGTTATGGATAATGAGGAGGAAAGGTTAAGTTCCGATTAACTACAAACGTTTACCGAGATTGTTAAGATACCAGCTTATTCTTGTGGTTGCTGTGCCGCGTTACTGTCTGCCCTGTAGTTCCCTTAAGGTGAAGCTAAATAAAGCGGCAAGACAATGCGCTGGGTCGTCTTTCAGAGCCAACAATGCTGCCGATCGGAATTCCAGTCATGGGACGGCTCGCCCCGTGCCCCCGTTCGAGATGCAGGCAAAAAAAGAGGCCGATGCATCGCACCGGCCCTGGAGGGAAATCAATCGCTGAATGTGTCAGGCGGCGTTGCGCACGCTGCCGATGACGTTGACCAGCTCGTCGACGATGCGCTCGACCTGGCCACGATCGTCACCTTCCGCCATCACGCGGATGAGCGGCTCCGTACCGGACGGGCGGATCAAGAGGCGGCCGGACTTGGCAAGCTCCGCTTCCGCGTCGGCGATCGCCTGACGCACCGTCGCGTCCTCAAGCGGCTTTCCGGCGGATACCCGAACATTCTTCAGGACCTGCGGCACCGGTTCGAAGCGGTGGCACACTTCGCTCACCGGCTTGCCCTGGCGCTTGATCACCGCGAGGATCTGCAGAGCGGCGACAAGGCCATCGCCCGTCGTGCCGAAATCCGAAAGCACGATATGGCCGGACTGTTCACCACCGACATTGAGGCCGTCCTGACGCATCTGTTCGACGACATAGCGGTCGCCGACCTTCGTGCGCCGCAGATCGATGCCGCGCCCCTTAAGGTAGCGCTCGAGACCGAGATTGGACATGACGGTCGCCGCAACCGCACCGCCGCGCAGCATGCCGTCTTCGGCCCAGCTGTCGGCGATCACCGCCATCAGCTGGTCGCCGTCAATCACCGTGCCGTTCTCGTCGACGATCAGCACACGATCGGCATCGCCGTCGAGCGCGATGCCGATGTCGGCGCGCACTTCATGGACCTTCTTCGACAGCGTGGCCGGATGGGTGGAGCCACAGTCAAGATTGATGTTGAGACCGTTCGGTTCCGTTCCGATGGTCACGACTTCCGCGCCCAGCTCCCAAAGGGCCGTCGGCGCCACCTTGTAGGCCGCGCCATTGGCGCAATCGACGGCGATCCGGAGCCCCTGCAGCGTGACGTCACGCGGCAGCGTGCGCTTGGCGTGTTCCAGATAACGATAGATGTCGCCATCGACGCGCTTCGCCCGGCCGATGTCTTCCGACTTCGCCAGTTGCCCGGAAAGATCCTGGTCGAGCAGGGCTTCGATCTTCTGTTCAATGTCGTCGGAAAGCTTGTAGCCGTCGGGACCGAAAAGCTTGATGCCGTTATCCTGGTAGGGATTATGCGAGGCGGAAATCATCACGCCGATATCGGCGCGCAGCGAGCGGGTGAGCATCGCGACGCCCGGCGTCGGGATCGGCCCGAGCAGGAAGACGTCGAGACCGGCTGCCGTAAAGCCCGCCACCATCGCGTTCTCGAGCATGTAGCCCGAAAGGCGCGTATCCGTGCCGATCACCACGCGGTGGCGGTGAGCACCATTGCGAAAAATCGTACCGACCGCGATGCCGACCCGCATCGCCAGATCCGGTGTCATCGGAAACATGTTGGACTGGCCGCGGATGCCGTCGGTGCCGAAATACTTTCGCTTCATAAGAACTCCATCGTTCTGCCGGGTCAGTGCTGGTTTGGCCAGCTCCGCCTGTCTGCGTTTTGCGCGACTGGGTTTCATTGACCGGACCTCATTTCATGCTCTTGGATGCCGTCTGTCTGGCGACCGGCGTTCCGTTCAAGGGCAGCCGCCGCAAACACGTCCTGTCTTCTTTGACACAAAAGCATCGGAAACGGCAGCGAGCGTAACATCAGAAATCATTACATCCCGTTACCAAATGCCAGACGCCAAGTCGGCAACCAAAAGCCGCCGCTCCACTTAAGGAACGGCGGCTCGGATGCATCTCTAATCGTCGCGCTATTGGGGCTGCGGCTCGAATCCGCCTTCGGATTCTTCGCCCTTGTTGCCCGCCGCCGGGCCTTCCTTCTTGGAGCCAGCCGAGGGAACGGCCGAGCCGCGATGCGGCGGCGTATCGTCGCCAAGGTCGCGTGCCGGCTTCTCGCCGCGGATCAGCGCCTTGATTTCTTCGCCGGTCAGCGTTTCGTATTCGAGCAGCCCTTCGGCAAGTGCCACGAACTCGTGGTTCTTCTCCGTCAGGATTTTGCGCGCGGTCTCGTAGGCCTCATCGATCAGACGACGGATTTCGTTGTCGATCTTCTGGGCGGTCGCTTCCGACACGTTCTTCTGCTGGGCAACGGAATGGCCGAGGAAGACTTCCTGCTGATTTTCACCGTAGGAGACCTGGCCGAGCTGGTCGGAGAAGCCCCACTGGGTCACCATCGCGCGAGCAAGCTTCGTCGCCTGTTCGATGTCCGACGATGCGCCCGAGGTGATGTTCTCCTTGCCGAAGGTCAGTTCTTCGGCAACGCGTCCGCCCATCATGATGGCGAGGCGCGAGACCATCCACTTGTAGCTCATCGAGTAGCGGTCGCCTTCCGGCAACTGCATGACCATGCCAAGCGCCCGGCCACGCGGGATGATCGTTGCCTTGTGCAGCGGATCGGCCGAGGGAACGTTGAGCGCCAGGATCGCGTGACCGGCTTCGTGATAGGCGGTCAGCTTCTTTTCGGCTTCGGTCATGGCAGAGGAGCGACGCTCCGCGCCCATCATGATCTTGTCCTTGGCATCCTCGAACTCGAGCATGGTGACAAGACGCTTGTTGCGGCGAGCCGCCATCAGTGCCGCCTCGTTGACGAGGTTCATGAGGTCGGCACCGGAGAAGCCGGGCGTACCGCGGGCCAGCACCTTGAGGTCAACGTTCGGTGCCAGCGGCACGTTGCGCACATGCACCTTGAGGATGCGTTCGCGACCGTTGATATCCGGGTTCGGAACGACGACCTGCCGGTCGAAGCGGCCCGGACGCAGAAGCGCCGGATCGAGAACGTCGGGACGGTTGGTCGCGGCGATCAGGATGATGCCTTCGTTGGCTTCGAAGCCGTCCATCTCGACCAGCAACTGGTTGAGCGTCTGTTCGCGTTCGTCGTTACCGCCGCCGAGACCGGCGCCACGATGGCGACCGACGGCGTCGATTTCGTCAATGAAGATGATGCAGGGCGCATTCTTCTTGGCCTGCTCGAACATGTCGCGCACACGGCTGGCGCCAACGCCGACGAACATTTCGACGAAGTCGGAACCGGAGATGGTGAAGAACGGCACGTTGGCTTCGCCTGCAACCGAGCGTGCAAGCAGCGTCTTACCGGTACCCGGAGGGCCGACGAGCAGCACGCCGCGCGGAATGCGGCCGCCAAGACGCTGGAACTTCTGCGGGTCACGCAGGAATTCGACGATTTCCTCAAGGTCCTGCTTGGCTTCATCGACGCCGGCGACATCGTCAAAAGTGACGCGGCCATGCGCTTCCGTCAGGAGTTTGGCCTTGGACTTGCCGAAGCCCATGGCGCCGCGCGAACCGCCCTGCATCTGCCGCATGAAGAACAGCCAGACGCCGAGGATCAGAAGCATCGGAAGCAACGTGCCGATATAGCTCAGGAAGCCGGACGAGCCGTCGGTTTCCGGGCGAACCGTGACCGTCACGTCCTTGGCTTCGAGGCGCTCGGTCAGCGCCGTATCGACTGAAGGCGCGTAGGTTTGGAAGGTAGCGCCGCTTTCGGAATAGCTGCCGATCACTTTCGAGCCGGTGATCACGACTTCCTTGACGCGGCTCGCATCCACGTCCTTAAGGAACTGCGAGAACGGAATCTCGCGCGAGCCGGTGCGCTCCGTCGGCTGCTGGAACATGCTGAACAACGCGATCAGCAGAAGCGCTATGATTGCCCAAAGGGCAAGATTACGAAAATTAGGGTTCATCGAACTCCCCGGAACCTGTCACGACCCGCGCATTTCGCGAGCCGCTGTCTTGCTCCCTAACATAGGGTTCTGGTGACGTATTGCCAAGGCAAACCGCCGGCTACCGTTCCATTTCTGTCAATAGATCGTGAACCGGCGGCGGAGGATAAGGCTCTCGCCCGAACAATACGGCGATCCGATCGGCCATGATCCGGTCGAAACCCGGCAAAAAGGTGTCGTAGAGCCCGATCCTCGGCTCGATTGTGATGGATGCGACACTTTCGCCCTGCTCAGACAAGACCTTCGGCGCCGTCAGCGACGCGCGGCCGGCAACGCCCGGTGGCAGACCTGCGGCAATAAGTCTCTGCTGTTGTGGTCCGCGGCCGCCTTCCACCGTCACCGTGAGGGGGACCCCACCCCCATTGCGGACCAGAAAGCGACCGTCCCAGATACCGGCTTGTCCCGTTTGCAATGTCAAATCTTCGACATCGCGCGCCTCGCGATAGAGATATAGACCGGTCGAGCGCCGGTCGAAAACGACGCGCCCGGCGGTTAGCCGGCCCGCTGCCTCCTTCTCCAGGAACGCCGTCAGCCGCTCCGCCGTCTCGGCGGCAGGCAGATGCGCGCGGCCGCCGATCACGGTCGTCAGCGCGAGCAACGCCCTCTGCCAATCGATGTTCCGGGACGGGCCGGCCATCTGAGGCGCGATCTCGGCGACCAACCCCGCATGCACCCGCACATGCCGGTCGAGCAGAGTGGCGGCGGCCGCCGACGATTGCGCCCGGGACTGGGCGTCCCAAATGCCGGCAGCGATCTCGGCCGATGACGCCAGCGAGGCCCGCGCGCGGACCCGCTCGAAGCGTGGGTTCACATTGCTCGGATCATCGAACCAGCCGACCTTCCGATCGGTGAGAAAGGCGCGGATGGCCGTACGGTCGACCGCAAGGAAGGGACGCTGCACCCAGATGCGTCGGTCATAGAGCGTGGCCCCGGCCATGCCCGCGGCGCCGGGTCCCTCCCCGCGCTGGGCTCGCATCAGGATCGTCTCACGCTGATCGTCCAGCGTATGACCGGTGACGACTGTGGATGCTTCTAAACGCTGCGCGGCGTCGGCCAGCAAGGCATAGCGCGCCTCGCGCGCCGCTGCCTGAATGCCGGTACTGGGCTTCGCGCCGTCCCATCGGGCAGTGATATGCGGTACGCCCAGGCTCTCGCAAAACGCTGCGACACCGCGCGCCTCTTCGGCCGATTCCGGCCTCAGCGCATGATCGACCGTGCAGGCGGCCAGGGAAAATTCTGTGGGCTTGGTTGCCTCGATCGCCTCGTTGAGAGCGAGAAGCAGTCCTTTCGAGTCGCTCCCGCCGGAGACGGCCACGAGGATGCGTGCGGGTCTATCGAAGGAGGCAAGAAATCGTTTTGCCGTCTCGACAACGGCGATTGGCGGGTGGGCCTCAGCAGCCAAAGCGGCTCTGCTCGCTCGTCACCTTTGCCTTTACCGCCGGCGAAGCCTTCGGGTAACGCTTGTTGACCTCGCGCAGCGTCGCGCAAGCTGTTTCCTTGTTGTCGAGTGCGCCAAGCGACATGCCGAGCTTCAGCAGCATCTCCGGCGCCTTCGGCGACTTGCCGTGGGCCTGGTGTGCGTTCAGGAAGGTCTTGGCCGCATCACTATATTTGCCCTGCGAATACTGCGCCTCGCCCAACCAGAAGCTGGCGTCGGCCGCCTTGTCACCCTGCGGGAACGCTGCCAGATAATCGCCGAACTCCTGTTCCGCCGTGCCGTAGTCGCCCGAGAGGACATGGCCGTAGGCCGACTGGTAGAGATCACCAGGATTGTCGAGTGACGCCGTCTGCTGGTTGCCCGGATTGCCGTTCAGGCCGCCATCGTTGGCGGGCAGACCAGCACCGGCATCGACGCCGGGCGGTGTCGCATTTGCGCCGGGTCGCGCATCGGTCGTGGTCGAGACCGGATTGCCGCTCTGGTCGAAGACGATCTGGCCGAGCGTGGTCGGCGGAGCGGCACCATTGGCGCCCTGGTCACCACCGGACGGAAGGCCGGAGGAAGCCATGTCGTTGCCGCCACCTGCCGGCGGCACGGCCTGGCTATCCGTCACCCCGGGGGTGACGGACGCCTGATCGCTGGTCTTCGGCGTCTGCAAAGCGCCGCTCTTCTTCGGGGAGGCCTTGCCACTTTCCAGATCCTGGAAGCGGAATTCGTTGTCCTCCTGGAACTTCCGGATCTGCTCCTGCATCTGCAGGAGCTGGAAGCTCATTTCTTCGATACGCCCGTTGAGCGAGCGGATCTGTTCCTCAAGCTGGCCAATCCGTGCGGTCTCGGCCGACTGTACCTTCACCACGGGCAGCTTCTGCTGCGCGCCGGCTTGAGCTTCAGTCGTTCGGGCCAGCAGCCCTGAAAGCGGCATGGCGTTCGCCGTCTGGCCCAGGCCCACAAGGGCCGTCAGTCCGATCAGTCCCGCCACGACAAATCTCTTCATTTCATTTGTCCTGTTCGAATACCGGTTGTCCCACCCTTGAGCCGGGGCCCGCAATACATCTCGCCGAGTCAATTGGGTGATTGCCGCACAGTTTTCCAATTACCCTGAAAAAGCAACGGAGTTCGGCCAAAGTGTGGTAAAAAAGCAAAGGGCGGCTGAGAGCCGCCCTTTTAATTTAGCAGTCTGTGATCTTGCGATCACACGTGCAATCGGAGCCGTGCCGAAGCGCGGCCGCGAGATTACATGCCGGCGCCACCGAGAACCGTAACTGCGCGACGGTTCTGCGACCAGCACGAGATGTCGTCGCAGACGGCGACCGGCTTTTCCTTGCCGTAGGAGATCGTCTTCATGCGGTTGGACGGAACGCCCTGGCTGATGAGGTAATCGCGGGTGGAGGCTGCACGGCGGGCGCCGAGTGCAAGGTTGTATTCGCGCGTGCCGCGTTCGTCGGCATGGCCTTCGATGGTGATCGCGTAGTTCGGGTACTTGGCGAGCCACTGAGCCTGACGGGCGAGCGTCTGCTGCGCGTCGGCACGGATCGAGGTGGAGTCGGTGTCGAAGAAGATGCGGTCGCCGACATTGACGGTGAAGTCCTGCTGCGAACCCGGCGTTGCGGCGCCCGCGCCGCCGAGGCCGAGCTCGTTGGCGTTGTTCGGCATGTTCTTCTTCGATGCACAGCCAGCGATGGCAAGCGTCATGACCAAAGCGATCATGACGGGGTTGCGAGCGATGGTCTGCATGCGGCCTACGGCCGGGGTGTCAATTCGGCTCATGCGCCGGTCTCCTTGGAAGTGTCTGAATTCACGGTTGCCAGACTGTAACCGGAAGCGGTTAATCGCTTTTCAACAGTTATGGTTAACAAATCGATAATTTCGGCTCGGCGCCTGCTAGACCAGCACTTTGCGGCGAGAAAGCGGCATCGTTGCCACATTTTCCCGCCGCAAATTGGATCAGCCTATTCGAGCAGCGGCGACCAGGCGGGGTCGGAGGCGAAGCCCTGGGTCGGGATCTGCTGCTCGTTGTAACCGCTCAGATCGATCGAATAGAGCTGCGGACCGCCGGCGCCCGAGTTCTGGCGGAAGAACATCAAGACGCGGCCGTTTGGTGCCCAGGTGGGGCCTTCGTTGTGGAAGCCGGTCGTCAGGATGCGCTCGCCTGAACCGTCGGTCTTCATCACGCCGATCGAGAATTTGCCGCCCGACTGCTTGGTGAAGGCGATGAGGTCGCCGCGCGGAGACCAGACCGGCGGCGAATAGGAGCCGTCGCCGAAGGAGATGCGGCGCTGGCCGGAGCCGTCGGCGCCCATCACGTAGATCTGCTGTCGACCGCCGCGGTCGCTTTCAAAGGCGATCTGGCTGCCATCGGGCGAATAGGACGGTGCGGTGTCGATCGCGGCAGTGTTGGTGAGGCGAGTCGTCGTGCGCGAGCGCAGGTCCATCGTATAGATGTTGGCATTGCCGTCCTGCTGCAGGCTCATGATGACCCGCTGGCCATCGGGCGAGAAGCGCGGCGAGAAGGTCATGCCGGGGAAGTTGCCGACGACCTCACGCTGTCCGGTTTCCAGCTGCAGCAGGTAGACGCGCGGCTGCTGGTTTTCGAACGACATGTAGGTGACTTCCTGGCGGTTCGGCGAGAAGCGCGGCGTCAGAACGATGTCGTTGGAATTGGTGAGCGCACGCGCGTTGAAGCCGTCCTGGTCCATGATCGCGAGCTGACGCTTGCGTGCCGTCTTCGGGCCGCTTTCGGCGACATAGACGATACGCGTATCGAAATAGCCCTTTTCACCGGTGACGCTCTCATAGATGGCGTCGGCGATGATGTGGGCGACGCGGCGCCAGTTTTCCGGCTGGGTAAAGAACTGCTGGCCGGTCATCTGCTTGTTGCCGAACGTATCCCACAGGCGGAACTCGGCTTTCAGCCTGCCGTCGCCTTCCTGCGTCACGCGGCCGGTGACGAGCGCCTGCGCATTGATGACCTTCCAGTCCTCGAAGCGCGGCGTGGCGTCAGGATTGCTGATCTTCTCGATGAAGGCGCCCTTGTTGATCGGCGCGAACAGGCCCGAGCGCTTCAGGTCGGCAGCGACCACATCAGAGATCTTCTGACCGAGTTCGCCCTGAAGG
>NZ_JAEPRP010000373.1:0-1135 GCF_016652895.1 Ensifer sp. SSB1 | reverse complement strand
GCCGGCTCGAGCGACTGCGCATCGGTTAGCCCATGCTTCAGCGTGCCGAAGAAGGAGAAGCCGAACAGCTGGTTGGTCCACATATCGAGGCCACCGAGCCCAACGCCGATCGCCGTGCCGAACTTCGACCACAGCGGCTTGACGTTGCGAACCTGTTTCAGGTCCTGGCCGATGGCGCTGTCGCGCCAGCCGCGCTCGATCTCGATCGGCTCGTCATTGGCGCGACCGGAGGCGATCGCCGCCGCCAGCTTCTCGGCGGCGAGAATGCCCGACAGCACCGCATTGTGGCTGCCCTTGATGCGCGGCACGTTGACGAGCCCGGCCGAACAGCCGATCAGCGCACCACCGGGGAAGGAGAGCTTCGGCACCGACTGGTAGCCGCCCTCGGTGATCGCTCGCGCCCCATAGGACAACCGCTTGCCGCCCTCGAAGGTGCCGCGGATCGCCGGGTGCGTCTTGAAGCGCTGGAACTCCTCGAACGGGAAGAGATAGGGGTTCTTGTAATTGAGGTGCACGACGAAGCCGACGGCGACCATGTTGTCTTCGAGGTGATAGAGGAACGAACCACCGCCGGTCTTCATGCCGAGCGGCCAGCCAAAGGAGTGCTGCACCAGGCCCGGCCGGTGGTTCTCCGGCTTCACCTGCCAGAGCTCTTTCAGGCCAATGCCGAACTTCTGGACGTCGCTGTCCCTGGAGAGATCGAACTTGGCGATCAGCTGCTTGGCGAGCGAACCGCGCACGCCCTCGCCGATCAGGGTGTATTTGCCGAGCAGTGCCATGCCGCGGGCGAAGTTCGGTCCCGGCTCGCCGTTGCGCTCGATGCCCATGTCGCCGGTGGCAACACCGATGACCGCACCCTCGTCGTTGTAGAGCACTTCGGTTGCGCAAAGCCCGGATAGATCTCGACGCCGAGTTCTTCCGCCTTTGTCGCCAGCCAGCGACAGACGTTGCCGAGCGAGACGATGTAGTTGCCGTGATTGTTCATCAGCGGCGGCATCAGGAAGTTCGGCAGGCGGATCGAGCCGGCGGGGCCTAAGAACAGGAAGTGGTCGTCCTTCACTTCGGTCTTGAACGGATGGTCGGCGTCTTCGCGCCAGTCCGGCAGCAGCCGGTCGATGCCGATCGGATCGACGAC
>NZ_JAEPRP010000104.1:6411-26149 GCF_016652895.1 Ensifer sp. SSB1 | reverse complement strand
GAGTTCACCAAGGGCGTCGTCAAGAAGATCGACACCCAGGCCAAGAAGGTGACGATCGACCACGAGGACCTGAAGAACCTCGACATGCCGGCCATGACCATGGTGTTCCGCGCCGACGACGCGGTGCTTGCCAAACTCAAGGAAGGTGCTGCGATCGAATTCGTCGCCGACCGGGTCAACGGGAAGCTGACCGTGACCGAGATCAAGTAACAGCGACAAACTGCCCGGGTCGACTTTGCGCGGCCCGGGCGCCACAATCCTGAAATCAGGCAAGTAATGGAAAGGAATGTTCGATGAACGTATTACGCAGGCATTTCGTGGCGGGCACGATCGCGGGCATCACCCTCTTTGCAACGGGCGCGGTCGCGGCAACCGGTACCATGGCCGTCTACAAGGATCCACAATGCGGCTGCTGCGAGCAATGGGCCGACGCCATGGAAGCGGCCGGCTACAAGGTCGAGGTGCGCGATGAGGCCGACATGTCGGTGATCAAGACGCGCTTTGCGGTTCCCGCCGACATGGAAGGCTGCCATACCGCAGTCATCGACGGTTATGTCATCGAGGGCCATGTACCACTCGAAGCGGTCAAGAAGCTACTGGCCGAAAAGCCTGACGTTGCCGGTATTGCGGTTCCCGGCATGCCCTCGGGCTCGCTCGGCATGGGCAACGATCCGCAGGCTTCCTACGACGTCTATACGATCGCCAAAGCAGGTGCTCAGCCGACGGTCTACTATCAGGTTCGGCCGGCGAACTAAAGAATCCCTGCCGTTTGGCGCCCTCTCGGGCAATCCGGCGGGAAACAGTTCGGGCGTCTCCGCGAACACGGTGGCGCCCGACTTCGATCTCGACCAGTTGAGACGCGCGACCCCACTCCTGCGCTCGATCAAGCCCCTCGCCAGCTGCCGTCTTCGTTGCTGGTGAGCAACGGGGTCTGGAAGACGCCGACGACACGCTCCGGCCAATGGGACGCGCGGTCGGCAAGCGGCTGGCGCCAGCGCTCGGTCTGCAGCATGGCTGCGCCGATCCCGACCGGTTCGATGCCACAGGTCTCCATCAGTGTCAGCCCGGCAAGGATCGAGGTGCCGCTGGAAATCACGTCGTCGATCAGCGCCACGCGCCTTCCTTCAAGCAACGGCAGCATGCGCGGATCGACATAGAGCCGCTTCTTCTGGTCCGGCGTGGTGATCGAGGAGAGCGGCACAGAGAGATCGTCGACATACCAGAATTTCCTTGATGTACCGAGCGGCACGTAGCGGCTGTGCCCGAGCTTTCGGGCGACGGCCGAGGCGAGCGTGAGGCCGAGCGTCGGCAGACCGGCGATGACTTCGGGCTCATGGGGCGCGAGCTTCGCCGCAAGTTCCGTTGCCAATGCGTCCTCGACGGCAAAACTCGCCTGATTGACGATCAGCGAGGCCAGCGCGTGCTTGCCGTCGGCGAGCGGACGGATCGGCAAGAGGATCTGTCTGCCATCACCGAGAGACGTTGGAAAGAAATCGCGGTAACCCATCTGAATATCGAAGCTTTTCGGCGGATAGATTTCCTGCCAGAAGTCGTGGGGCTGCATCGGTCCGGTCCTCGTCTGCGCGCTTTCGCCCGAAATGAAAGGCGATCAAAAAGGCCGGCTTGCTGTTCTGGTCCCGGCCGTTATCGTCTATACCGTTTGCGACTTCGATCAAACCGAAAGGGCAACGCGGCTCAAGCAAAGCACGCGGAATTCACAAGCCCCTTCGCGCAATGAAACATGGGAATGCCTGCCGATGCGCCTGCCTGACGGAATAGCCGACGACCTCACCTTCCTCACCGACCTCCGTCGTGATCTGCATGCTCATCCCGAACTCGGTTTCGAGGAGGTGCGCACCAGCGACCTCGTTGCCAAATGGCTTGAAGAAGCGGGCCTCAAGGTCCACCGTGGCTTGGGAAAAACCGGTGTCGTCGGCACGCTGCAGGTGGGCAACGGTACGCGCTCTATCGGTCTTCGCGCGGACATGGATGCACTCGCCATGCCCGAGATCGCCGATCGCCCCTACAAATCTCGCGAGGCCGGCAAGATGCATGCCTGCGGCCATGACGGCCACACCACGATGCTGCTCGGCGCGGCCCGCCATCTGGCGAAGACGCGCAATTTCTCCGGCACCGTGCATTTCATTTTCCAGCCGGCCGAAGAAGGGCGCGGTGGCGCGAAGCGCATGGTCGAGGACGGACTGTTTAGCCTCTTCCCCTGCGACGCGGTTTACGGCCTGCACAACATGCCTGGCCTCGATCCCGACGAGATGGCCGTCGTCGCCGGCCCGCAGCTTGCCTCATCGGATAGCTGGCGGCTCACCTTCCGTGGCGTCGGCACCCATGGCGCCAAGCCGCATCTCGGCCGCGATCCGGTGACGGCATCAGGCACCTTCCTTGCCTCGCTGCAGTCGATCGTCGGCCGCGTCGTCGATCCGCTGCAGCCGGCCGTCGTCAGCGCCTGCTCGGTGCGGGCCGGCGACCCGAAGGCGCTCAACGTCATTCCTGATATCGTCGAGATCGGCGGGACCGCGCGCGCCTATACGCCCGAAGTCCGCGACCAACTCGAAACCGAGATCGGTCGTCTTGCCCGCGGTACTGCTGAGATGTACGGAATCTCCGTCGACTACGAGTTTGAACGACGCATTCCGCCCGTCGTCAACGACGCGGATGCCACTGCCCGAGCGTTGAGCGCCGCACAGGCGGTGTTCGGCAAGAAGACACGGACGGCATTTCCGCCGTCAACCGCCGGCGACGATTTCGCCTTCTTCGGTCTGGAAGCCCCCGGCTGCTATGTCTGGCTCGGCAACGGCCCCGCCGTCGACGGTGCGCTGCACCACAACACGGCTTACGACTTCAACGACGCGGCGATCGGCCCGGGCGTCGCCTTCTGGTCGACTCTGGTGGAGCAGGAACTGGCACGCGCCAAGTAGCGCGTTTCTTGCAAAGGCCTGCGAGGTCAGTCGCAAGCCTGCGATCTCAAGGATTTAGCGCGTTTATTTGAACCTTGAGATGATCAGAACCTGCAAGTTCGGCTCCCACCTATACTCGGCCGCCCTGCACGGGCGGCCTGTTAAAGTCATGCTTCAAGAATCTCGAGGATCGGGCTTTCCATGACCTTGCCCGTCGCCACGTCGGCGATGCCCCGATCGGTTTGGTGCGGGCCGGCATTGCAAGCGAGCGTCGCGCCGAAGCAGGCCTTGAAGACCAGATAGGGCGGCTGCCAATCGACGATACGGCCGACCGCTTCGCGGAGTTCGGCAAAGCTCTTTGCGACCTCTTCCAGCGGCTTTTCCGAGACCAGCCCGGCGAGCGGCAGAGGCAGCAGCGCATCCACCTTTCCGCCGGACGCCACAGCCATGCCGCCACCGGCGGCGATCACCGCATTGGCCGCGACCGTCATATCAGCGGCATTGCCGCCGAAGACCGTGAGGTTGTGGCTGTCATGCGAGACCGTGGTTGCAAAGGCACCGCGCCAGGTGCCCCAACTCGACAACAGACCAACAGCCGGCCGGCTATCAGCGCGTCCGTGACGGTGCGCCACTGCGATCAGGGTCGTACCCTCTGGCGGAACGACGAATCCGTCCTCGACCTTAGCAATGGCTTCGCCCCACTGGGTGAAGCGCGGCCGGTCGATCGTCGAGACGCGGACCTTCGTGCCATCGGCTGGAATGCGGAAGTCGTCATCCGAAAGTGGCGCGATCTTCATCGTGCCGTGCAGCGTCTCGGCGGCGATACCGCTCAACGGCTCGATCATCCGTCCGGCATTTGCAATCACCTTGCCGTCGACAATGACCGTGCGCGCGCGGAAGTTAGAGAGATCTTCGAAGACCACGATGTCCGCCCGACGTCCCGGCGCCACAAGCCCGAGATCGTGACGGCCGAGGCGCACGGCGCCGTTGAGCGTTGCCGCCCGAAGCGCCCATTCGGCGGGCAGGCCATAGCGCACCAGTCGACGAACGACGTCGTCGAGGCCACCGGCATGGGCAAGATCGTCCGGGAAGACATCGTCGGTGCAGAGCGTTACCGTCTGAGGAAGATGGCCGAGCGCATTGAGTGCATTGACGAAATCCGGCAACAGGTGGTCATGCGAGCCACGCAGTTCGATCGACAGACCGGCCCGGAGCTTCGCCATCAGATCGTCACCCGAGACGAGCTCGTGGTCGGAGCTGACGCCGGCGGTAACGAAAGCTTGCAGATCTGCACCGGTAAGGCTGCGCGCATGGCCGTTGACTGGCTTGCCGGCAGCAAGCCCCGCTTGAACGATCCCGGTGATACGCGCTTCGCCGTCGATGACGCCGCGCATGTTCATCATTTCGGCGATACCGCCGATTTCCGGCCAGCTCAGCATGTCGGCAATCACACCAGCGTCGAAATCGGCACCGGCCAGTTCCAGGCCCGGTGCTGACGGCACGCTCGACGGCGCGAGCAGCACTGTGCGCAGCGGACGATCGCGACTGGCGTCAGCGGCCCAGCGCACGCCGGCAACGCCGTTGACATTGCCGAACTCATGCGGATCCCAGACGACGGTCGTCACGCCACGCGGCAGCACCGCATTGGCATAGCTTGCCGGTGTCACCATCGAACTCTCGACGTGCATATGGGTGTCGATCAGACCGGGCGAAACGAAAGCGCCCGTCCCTTCGATCATGGTTGCCGCATCGGAGCGCGCGCCCGGTTCGTGGACACTTGCGATCAACGATCCAACGAGCCCGATATCGGCCGGGCGAAGCTCGCCGGTCACCACATCGACGAGCGTACCGCCCGAAATCAATACGTCGAACGGCGCATCACCACGCGCTGCGGCCACTGCCCGGGTGCGGAGCGCCGCATCCATCAAGTCCTGAGGCTGCTCTACGGAACTCACTTCTGCGCTTCCTTCATCAGGGCGCCCAGGATCTGTGCCCGTGTCGTCTCGACATGGGCGTCGACTGCATATTCGGCATTGAAAATCGCATGGCTTTCGCGCGTTTCAACGACGGTGCGTCCGCGGGTGAGCGTCGCGCCGAGTTCGACATCGATGCGCGCCTTGCGAAACGAGATCGCGCCCGCATTGACGAAGGCGACGGCCGCTGACGGGTCATAGATCGCCATGCCCGGCCGGCCGCGGCTGGTGCCGATGGAGATGTAGCCGGCAAGCAGATCGGCGATAAGCCCCGCATTGGCACCGCCTGCCGAGCGGATCGGCGCGACATCGTCAGGATAGGCGAAAACCTTGCGGCAGAGATCGAGATCGACCATGCGCAGCGGCAGGCCATGCGCGATCACAATCGCCAGTGCTTCCGGGTCGGCAAAAGCGTTGAATTCGGCAGACGCCGTGTGGTTGCCGCTGGTGACACCGCCGCCCATCCAGGTGAGATCGGTGATCCGGCTGGCCAAGTCCGGGCGGGCAAGGCAAAGGGCTGCGAGATTGGTGAGCGGTCCGAGCGCCAGAATGCGCTTCGGCCCCTCCTGCTCCAGCCAGCCACAAAGGGCAGCAAAGGCGTCGCTGACAGGCAAAGCATCGGCTTCCGGCAGCGTCAGACCAGCGGTCGGCATGCCGGCTTCGCCGAGGATCCGTTCGGCAGTCTCAAGCTTGCCGAGCACCGGCAGGGCACGCCCTTCGTGTACGGCGAAAGCCCAGCCGAAAGCGCGCGCGGCGCCGGCGGCATTGCGCTTCACCTGGTCAAGCGGCGTATTGCCGAAAACGAGCGACACGCCATCGATTTCTTCACCGGCATGAAGGACGACAAGCACCGCGGCGATGTCGTCGAAGCCCATGTCCGTATCGATCCAGACACCCATTTATCGTTACCCGAACTTCTTGAGGCGCGCGGCCTTCTCGACCGGCAGGTCGAAGGCGATGGCAGAGCCGGTTTCACGTGCTGCAAGTGCTGCATCCTCTTCCGCCTTGATGGCGCCGAGCGGCGTATCGAGCAGATACTCGCGCGTGCTGCCGGAGAAAGAGGCTCCGCGCACGGTGCCTTGGAAAGGACCTGAACCAAGGGTCACCATGCGCGGACGCCACGCAAGCCCTGCCGTGTCAGGCGGCAGGGATCCGGAAAGATCGATCGGGCCGTTGCCGGCCTTCAGCTTGCCGCCCTCGACGGCAAAGATGTTCTCGAAACCGACGAAGTCGGCGACGAAGCGGGAGATCGGGCGGTTGTAGATATCTTCGGGCGTGCCGATCTGTTCGATCGCGCCATTCAGCATGACGACGATCCGGTCCGCCAGCGACAGGGCTTCGCCCTGGTCGTGGGTGACGAAGATCATCGTGACGCCGGTTTCCTTCTGCACGCGCTGCAGCTCCGTACGCATTTCGAGGCGCAGGCGGGCGTCGAGGTTCGACAGCGGCTCGTCGAGAAGCAGCACCTTCGGCTCCATGACCATGGAGCGCGCGAGCGCGACACGCTGCTGCTGGCCGCCCGAAAGCTCGCCCGGCTTACGGGCGGAGAACTTCGAAAGCCCGACAGACTTCAGGCCGGCCGTCACCTTGCTCTCGATATCGGCAGCCGGCAGCTTCTTCAGCCGCAGGCCGAAAGCGACGTTTTCGAACACGGTCAGGTGCGGGAAGAGCGCGTAGGACTGGAAGACGAGGCCTACCGAACGCTTGTTGGCGGACACGCGGGTGATGTCGGCACCATCGAGCTTGATCGCGCCTGAGGCCGGCGACAGCAGGCCGGCGATCGAGCGCATCGTCGTCGTCTTGCCGCAACCGGACGGACCGAGGAATGCCACCAGTTCGCCCTTGCGGATCGAAAGGTCGAGATCCTTCACCGCAACGGTGTCGCCATAGGCGAGCGTCAGTTTTTCAAGGCTGAGGAAAGCGGCATCAGACATAGCGAGAGAATCCCAGGAAGCGTTCGGCAAGGAAGACGATGCCGATGGACATGAAAGCGAGCAGCGCGGAGAGGGCTGCGACCGACGGATCGTAGGTGATCTCCATATAGGAGAGCATGTCGATCGGCAGGGTGCGCACACCCGGGCCGGAGAGGAAGAGCGACACCGGCACCTGGTTGAAGCTCGTGACGAAGCCGAGAATGAAGGCGGCAAGAATACCGCTGCGGATGTTCGGCATCACCACCCGGAAGAAGGCGCCTGCGCGCGAGGAGCCGAGCAGCACCGCGGCCTCCTCGATATCGGAGCGCAGATTGTTGAGGCTCGCCGAGACGACCCGTACCGCATAAGGCAGAACCAGCGCGGTGTGGGCGAGGAACAGGGTCAGCGTGATGTTGAGGCCAAAGGGCACGACGATGTAACGCAAGAGCGCCAGGCCGACGATGATGCCGGGCACGATGATCGGCAGCGAGACGATCGTGCGGATGGTTTCGCCGAAAGGCAGCTTGTAGCGCGACAGGGCGTAAGAGGCGGGAACGCCGAGCACGAGAGCGGCCGCCGTGCCACCGATCGCAAGCAGCATCGAGATCGCGAAACTCTCCTGGAAGCTCTCGACCGTGAAGACCTTGGCGACCCATTTGAGCGAGAAGCCCTGCGGCGGGAAGGCCAGCGTCTCACCGCCGGAAAGCGACGCGGCGACGATGATGAAGAACGGCCCGATCAGGAAGCCGATCACCAGGAAGAGGACGAGCGGAGTAAAGATGCGAGGTGTCATCGCTTGTTCCTCGCAGTGGCAAGCCGTTTCAGGAGAAGATTGGCGGCAAAGCTCATGACGATCAGGATGAACGCGATGACGCTGGCGGCGACGAAATCATTGGCCACCGTGACGCGCTGATAGAGCAGCGTTTCGAGCATCAGCACCTTGGAGCCGCCGAGGATCGCCGGCGTGATGTAGGCGGTGAGCGAACCGGTGAAGACCAGTGTTCCGCCGATGACAAGGCCTTCCTTGGTCAGCGGCAGGATCACCTTGAAGAACACCTGGATCCAGTTGGCGCCGAGAACGCGCGCTGCCGGAATTGCATCCTTCGGCATGTTTTCGAGCGCGCTGATCAGCGAAAGGATCATCAGCGGCAGGAAGAGCTGCAAGAGGCCGATGAACACGGCAGTCTCGGTGAAGAGAAAGCGGATCGGCTCATCTGACAGGCCGACGAGCTGCAGCGCCTGGTTGACGATGCCGGTACGGCCGAGAATGACGATCCAGGCATAGGTGCGCGCAACAGACGAGATCATCAGCGGCAGCACGACAAGACCGATCATCTGTCCTTTGTTGCGCGGCGTCAGATTGACGATCGCAAAGGCGGCCGCATAGCCGATGACCGCCGAAACGGCGGTAACCATCAGGCCGAGCCGGAAGGTGCGCAGGAAGACGGTGCGGTTCAGCGGATCGGAAAAGAAGGTCGTGTAGGCTGACAGCGACCAGCTGTCGGCACTGCGAAAGCCTTCCGCCAGCAGGATCACCACCGGCGCCAGAAAGACGATCGCCGCAAAGACCGCTGCGGGCAGAGCGAGCGCCAGGGCTTCGGCGCGGTTCTGGAACATCCTTCTTCCTTTCGAGGCATTCGTGGGCGCCACGTGATCGCGCCCGAAGCATGAGGTCTCCACCGGCGACCAAGGCCCGCCGGTGGAGGTAGCAGTTGCTTGGATTTACTGGCCGACCTGCGCGTTCCACTCCGACAGCCACGCTTCGCGGTTGTCCAGGGCAACGGCCGACGGGATCAGCTTCAGGTTCTTCACGGTTTCTTCGCCGTAGGTGAGGTTTTCGGCGATCTCGGGCGAGACCTTCACTTCCTTGTTGGCCGGGCTGTCGACCAGCTTTTCGGCAAGGGCCGTCTGGATTTCGGTCGAGAGCCAGAAGTCCTGGTTCTTACCGCCCTTGGTCAGCACCATGACGTTCATGCCGCCGGTCTGGCCTTCCTTGGGCGTTGCCCACTTGATCGGCAGGCCGAGCTTGGTGAAGCCTTCCCAAGAGAAGCGACCGATCGGTGCGGCCCAGATCTCTTCCTGCTGCATCAATTGCACGAGCTGCGAGGACTTGACGTAGAAAGTGACGATATCGTCCTTCTTGGCGCCGACGGCGGCGATCGCTTCCTTGAGGTCAGGCGCGTTCTTGCCGATGGCTTCGCCGACCATGTAGAGCGCCGGCGGGCCCTGGTTGGTGGTGACGTTCGGGAAGGCGACGTGGCTGGCGTTCTTGTCGCTCAAGAGATCTGCCCAGGAGTTCACTTCCATCTTGTCCGAGCGGTAGACGATCGAGGTGGCATAGAAGGTGTAGCCGACGCTCATGCCGTCGCCGTTCGGGTCCTTGGCGAGGTCATAGAGCTTGTTGAAGTTCGAAAGCTTCGACGTGTCGATCTTTTCGATCAGGTCGGCGCGCGTGGCGGAAAGCGCATCGGCCATGGAAACCACGGCCATGTCGACGACCGGGCTCGCCTTGTTGGCTTCCATCTTTGCCAGGCGCTCGACGCTGTTGCCTGTTTCGACGACGAGCTTGCAGCCGCATTTCTGTTCGAACGGCGTGTAGACCAGTTCCTTGAATGCGTCCTGGGCAAAGCCGTAGACGGAAATGGTGAGCGTCTTTTCCTGAGCAGACGCGGCGTTGGCGCCGACGAGCAAAAGCGCGCTCGAGGCAAGCAAGAACTTCTTCATGGCTGGTGTCCTCCTTCGGTGACGGATGTAGCTGCGGTGGCAGTGGTAAGAACTGGTTGAAACGCGGGCGGTGCGGCCGCCGATTGCCGGACGACCAGGTGCATCGGCACCTTGGCCTTCTCGGCCGTAACCGGGGCACCAATCTCTGGATCAGACGGGTCGCGCTCGCTGATCGCCTTGACGAGGGCAGCGACGGCGATCGCCGCGATCTCGGTCATGTCCATGCGGGCCGTCGTCAGCGCCGGCGTGATGACCGGTGACCAGATCAGGTCGTCGAAGCCGGTGACGCTCGCCTTTTCCGGCACGTTGATGCCGGCGCGCTGCAATTCGGTCAGTGCCCGGAGCGCATGGAGATCGGAGATGCAGGCAAAGGCGGTGTAGCCTTGCGCCACCTTGTCCGCGAGCCCGAGCGGACAGCCCTTGCCGGCCACTTTTTCCAGTGGCTCGATCCAGAGCGTGTCGGTGTGGGTGCCCTCACCGAAGACCGAGCGGATACCGCCGGCGCGGTCGTTCTGCACATTCGAGGCGGGATTGTTTCCGATGATCAGCACGCGGCGGTGCCCGAGCGCCTTCAGGTGCTCGGCGATCTGCTGGCCGCCACCCCAATGGTCGGCGGCAACGGTATTGCCCGGCGTCGAGGGGGTATCGATGACGGCAACCGGACAGCCGACATCGGCGATGCGCGTGCCGCGCCGCGGCACGATCACGAGGCCATCGACATCACGATCGATCAGGCGCTCGATCGCCTTGGTCTGGGTCGAGACGTCGCCGCGGGAGTCGGCGATCAGCACACCATAACCGGAGGAGGAGGCAGCAAGCTCAATCGCCTGGGCGATCTGTGGGAAGAGCGGATTGGCGATATCGGGAAGCACGAGGCCGAGCACCCCAGTGCGGCCCGTGCGAAGCGCCCTGCCCGCCTGGCTCGGCACGTAACCGAGCTCGGCAGCGGTCGCGCGAATCTTCTCCACCATCTCGGCGGAGACGCGGCCCTTGCCCGAGAGCGCGTTCGAGACCGTGGCCGCGGACACGCCGAGCGTTCTGGCAATCCTCGTCAGTTTTGGTCCGGAACGCGCCAAGTCAGTGGTTTCCGCTATCGCGTGATTAAACGATTAATCAGGCGATATATCAGAATCCCCTGACTGTCGAATCTTTTTGCCGGCTCATCGCATTTTGCAATTTTCAAGGGAAATACGTTGTGGACGACAATCAGCGGGCCGCTTCATCGCCTGAACCGATGTTGCGAATGGCGAATCTCACAGCGAAGTGACAACGGTCACGTGCCGAACACGCTCTAACCTACTAGTATTGCAAAGCGTTTATCGTTGTCTCCTGATATATCTGATGTGCGGAACGCCGATCGTCGTCAGAAAAGAACTTCGCCACAGACGCCGTGATCGCGGGTACAAATTTCAACTTCGACCAACAAAAGGAACCAATTTACCCACTAAATTACTAGGGAATAAGTATGATGCATCGCAATCGTCAGATGCGTACAATCGGATGGCAGCGCGAAACGCGCGACAGGCATAATGCAGGAGTTTGGGACATGACTGGCAATATCATCGGCTTTGGCAAGACCGCGGGGCAGGCCCGCCGGGCGCGAGGCGCAACCCTGGCAGCCGCCACGCTGGCGCTCGCGCTCTCGTCGAGCACGGCCGTTTTCGCCGAAGACGCGAAGTTCGACCCGAACGCTTCGATCACGATCGGCTCGCTCTATGAGCCGCAGAACCTCGACAACACCGCCGGCGCCGGCCAGGGCATCAACGAAGCCTTCAACGGCAATGTCTACGAAGCGCTGTTCACGCTGACCGATGCCGGCGAGGTTAAACCCGGTCTCGTTGCCGAACAGAGCGTTAGCGACGACGGCCTCACCTACACATTCAAGCTTCGCCCTGGCGTCACCTTCCACTCCGGCGATCCGCTGACCGCCGCCGACGTGAAGCACAGCATTGAGCGCGTGACTTCAGAACAATCCAAGAGCTCGCGCAAAAAGAGCCTCGCGACGATCAGCGCCATCGAGACGCCGGATGACCAGACGGTCGTCGTCAAGCTGTCCGAGCGCTCGATTTCGCTGCCCTACAATCTGAGCTACGTCTGGATCGTCAACGATGCGGCGAAGGACCTGAATGCCAGCGAAGACGGCACCGGCCCCTATCGCCTCGACGAGTGGCGCCGCGGTTCGTCGCTGGCACTCACGCGGAACGACAAATACTGGGGCACCGCCCCCACCAATGGCGAAGTCGTCTTCCAGTATTTCACCGATGCGACCGCGCTCAACAATGCGCTGCTGACCGGCGCCGTCGATATCATCACCAGCGTCCAGAGCCCGGACTCGATCGCCCAGTTCAAGGACAATCCTGACTTCACCGTCACGGCCGGCCAGTCGACGACCAAGGAACTGCTCGCCTTCAACGACCGCGTCGCCCCCTTCGACAACGTCAAGGTCCGGAAAGCGATCGCCCGCGCCATCGACGACAAGAAACTGCTGACATCGATCTGGGGTGAATACGGCACGCTGATCGGCTCCTTCGTTCCGCCGACGGACCCCTGGTACGTGGATCTGACCGCCGTCGACGCCTATGACGTGGAAGGCGCGAAGGCGCTGTTGAAGGAAGCGGGCTTTGCCGATGGCTTCACCTTCAAACTCGACACACCGAATTACGACCCGCACCCGATCGTCGCGCAGTTCATCCAGAGCGAACTCGCCAAGGTCAACATCAAGGTCGAGATCAACGTGATCACCGCCAACGAGTGGTACACGAAGGTCTACAAGGCGCATGACTTCCAGGCGACGCTACAGGAGCACGTCAATCACCGCGACATCGTCTTCTACGGCAACCCGGACTTCTATTGGGGTTACAACAACCCCAAGGTCGTCGACCTGATCAAGGCCTCGGAAGGGGCAGCAAACACCGACGAGCAGACCGCCAAGCTTCGTGAAGCCAACACGATCATCGCCGAGGACGCCGCCAGCAACTGGCTCTACCTCTATCCGCAGATCGTCGTTTCGAGCTCGGCCGTGACCGGCTATCCGGTGAATGGCCTGAACTCGCAGTTCTTCGCCTACGGCATCAAGAAGAGCGAGCAGTAAGCGGCACTATCACCCGCTGTGCGCTAGCGCCGGATGCACAAACGACAGCCCCTGGATCCGATCCGGGGGCTGACTGCGTTTTGCGCCAATTCGTCCAGCCATCTCTCCGGCCTTCCACAGGCACTTCCAAAGATGAGAGACACTCTAGCCTCCCCCTTCTTTTTGGTGCAAAAGCCAGCTCTCTGATCACGGACCCCGTGAGAAGAAAGGAATGCAGCCATTCTCACCTATCTCGTCCGCCGTTTTGCCATTCTGCTCCTGTCGCTGCTGATTGCAGCGGTGGTGTTGTTTGTGCTGTTGCGCCTTTTGCCCGGCGACCCCGCCAATGCGCTTCTCTCCGTCGGCGCCGATGCTGCGCAGATCGAGAAGGCGCGTGAACAGGTGGGCTCGAACCTGCCGCTCTGGCAGCAGTTCCTCCGCTTTGTTGCGAGCCTTGCCCGTTTCGATCTCGGCACGTCCTTCGTCAGCGGCAAGCCGGTGATCGAGGAGATCGCCGCACGACTGACGGTCACCGTGCCGCTGGCGCTGATGGGTTTCGTGCTCGCCATCCTGATCGCGGTTCCGCTCGGCATCCTCTCCGCCGTCAAGGCCAACCGCTGGTATGGTGGATTGATTTCGACCGTCTCGCAGCTCGGTATCGCGATCCCCGTCTTCTGGGTGGGCATCCTGCTGGTCACCGTCTTTGCCGTCACTTTCCGGCTCTTCCCTTCGGGTGGCTTTCCCCGCCGCGGCTGGCAGAACGAGGGGCAGGTTCTCTATGCGCTGGCATTGCCCGTGATGACGATCGGCCTCGTCATGGGCGCCTCGCTGCTGCGCTATGTCCGCTCGGCAACCAAGGACGTTCTCGGCAGCGATTATCTGCGCACCGCGCGCGCGCTCGGCGCCAGCTTCCCCGAAGCGCTCATTCGTCACGGCATCCGCAACGGCGCGGTGCCGATCGTCTCGATCCTCGGCATTGAGCTTGCAACGACACTGCTCGGCGCCGTCGTGGTAGAGCGCGTCTTTGCCCTGCCAGGCCTCGGCTCGATGCTGCTGCTTGCGATCGAGCAGCGCGACTATCCGAATGTTCAGGGCGTGCTGTTCATCTCCACCCTGCTGGTGCTGCTGATCGGTTTTGCCGCCGACCTCACCCAGCGGCTGATCGATCCACGCCTGCGCGAACGCGCTGTCGGAGGCAATGCATGAGCCCCGTCGAGACATCCGTTTCTGCGCCGAAGCGCCGGCATTCGCTGGCCCTGACGGTCGGCCTCGCGCTCGTCGGCATCAACCTCGCCGTCGCGGTTCTGACGCTTTTCTGGACGCCCTATGATCCGCTGAACGCCTCGGGCGGCCGGCTGGAAGCACCGTCGCTGCTGCACTGGCTCGGCACAGACCGGTTGGGGCGCGACCTGATGACCCAACTGATGATCGGCGCGCGTACAGCGCTGCTGGTCGGCACGGGCGCAGTCGCGATCGGGGCCGCAATCGGCGTCAGCCTCGGCGTTCTTGCCGCCTTCGCCACGCGCCTTGCCGACGACGTGATGGCCGCGACGCTCGATATCCTGATTGCCTTTCCGACCCTGCTGCTTGCCATGCTGGTGGTGGCGGCAAGTGACAGCGCCAGCCTCTGGTCGGCGATCCTGGCACTCGGGCTTGCCATCTCCGCCATCGTCGCCCGGCTGACCCGCATCCTCGCCAAGCGCGTGCTCAGACAAGACTACATCGTCGCCTCGCGCACATCGGGGACATCCTGGGCCGGTGTCGTCTTCCACCATGTGCTTCCCAACATCTGGCCGACACTGTCGGTCAACTTTGCCCTGCAGTTCGGTCTCGCTGTCATCGCCGAAGCATCGCTCTCCTACCTCGGCCTTGGTGCACCACCGCCAAACGCCTCCTGGGGACGGCTGCTGCAGGAGGCGCAAGGCACCGTCTATACGGCGCCGATCGGCGCGATCGCGCCCGGCATTGCGTTGGTCGCCCTCGTCATCGGTATGAATCTCCTCGCCGACGGCCTACGCGATATCGCCGATCCGACACGCGGGAGATCGCGATGACAACGCTGCTCGACATCAAGGGCCTCACCGTTCGCGCCGGCGACAAACCGCTGGTGTCCGACCTCTCCTTCACGATCCGGCCCGGAGAACGCGTCGGCCTGATCGGTGAATCCGGTTCCGGCAAATCGATGACGGCGATGGCCGCCACCGGACTGCTGCCGCCTTCGATCAGCGTAGCCGGTTCAATCGAACTCGACGGACAGCAAGTGGTCGGCGCCGCAGACAAAGTGATGAACCGGCTGCGCGGCGTTGCCGCTGCCGTTGTCTTCCAGGAGCCGTTGACCGCTCTCGATCCACTGATGAAGATCGGCCGGCAGATCGCCGAACCGGTCCGACGACGCCTGGAACGGGATGGTCTGAAGGCAACGAAGGAAGCGGTACAACGCGAAGTCCGCGACCTCATCGACAAGGTGGCGCTGCCGCAGCCCGACCGCATCATCAATTCCTACCCGCACGAAGTGTCCGGCGGCCAGCGCCAGCGCGTCGCGATCGCCATGGCGCTCGCCTGCCGCCCGAAGCTCCTGATTGCCGACGAGCCGACAACGGCGCTCGACGTCACGACGCAGGCCGAAATCCTGAAACTGCTGGACCAGTTGGTGCGCGATACCGGCATGGCGCTTCTGTTCATCAGCCACGACCTGCCCGTCGTCGCCCAGGTGGTGGAACGCGTCATCGTGCTGAAGAACGGCATCGCTGTCGAAGAAGGTCCGGTCGGTTCGGTCTTCGGTAACCCGCAGCACGACTATACCAAGACCCTGGTCGAGGCCGCCCGCCTGTTCGACGAGGCATTGGGAGCAACCGGATCATGATGCTCGATCTTCAAAACGTCAGCTTCGGCTATTCCCGCCAACAGACCACGCTCGACGACGTCTCGCTGTCGGTCCGCCCTGGCGTAAGCGTCGGTCTCGTCGGCGAATCCGGATCCGGCAAGACGACACTCCTGCGCCTAATGCTCGGGCTGGTCCGCCCGACCGGCGGAACCATCCGGTTTGGCGACGAGGTGCTCGACCCCGGCAACAACGCCTTCATGCGCCGCTATCGGCGCGCGGTGCAGCCGGTGTTTCAGGATCCCTATTCCTCCCTCGACCCGCGCCAGCGGGTGATCGACATTGTCGCCGAGCCCCTGCGTTCACTCCGTATTCCCGGCGATCGGACGCAGGCGGTGACGGAAGCGCTCGGGGCGGTCGGGCTGCCCTCCGACACCATGCGGCGTTTTCCGCACGAATTTTCCGGCGGACAACGGCAGCGTATCGCCATCGCCCGCGCAATCGTCGCTGGCCCGCAGATCGTGCTCGCCGACGAAGCCGTCAGCGCGCTCGACCTTTCCACCCGCATCCGCATTGTCGAGCTTTTCAAGGCCCTCGCCGAGAAGCTGACGCTGGTTTTCGTCTCCCACGATCTCGGCGTCGTCGCGGCACTGTGCGAGGAAATGATCATTCTGGAGCGTGGCAAGGTGGTCGAGAGCGGCAAGACCCGCGACATTCTGGCCGCCCCCAAGCATCCCTATACGCAGCGGTTGCTTGCCAGCATTCCGCGCATGCCCGCCTGACAAGGGTTTGGCGCGACTACCGTCCCGCCGGGCGAATCCGCCTTTGTCCCCAAGGACTTGGTGATCCGCGACCGCATTGATCCAGGACAACCCCTGAGACCCCCGTCTTGAGCATAGATGGGGTAATCGGCTTCGTGCCCCACCTTCGCCGACGGAAGGGAGGTGCTGCGCTCCAAGCTGATGATAGAACGTGGTCTGTGTGAAACAGCCACAAGCATCAGAAAGAGGAAGCGCAGCTATGAAACATTACGCCGGCCTCGACGTCTCTGTCAAAGAAACCAGCGTTTGTATTGCCGATGTGAGCGGCAAGATCTGCTGGGAGAAAAAGGTAATGTCTCACCCGGAGGACTTGGTTGCCATCTTGAGTGATCCCGCGCTCAACTTGGAACGGGTGGGCCTCGAGGCCGGGCCAATGTCGCAATGGCTGTTCGAAGGACTGGCCAAGGCCGGGCTTCCGGTATTCTGCATCGAGACGCGCCACACGAAGGCCTTCCTGAAGGCTTCGCAAACGAACAAGAGTGACCGCAACGACGCACGCGGCATTGCGCAGATGATGCGGGTCGGTCTTTTCAAGAACGTGCACGTGAAGACGCTCACGAGCCAGAAGCGGCGCGCGCTGTTGACGGCGCGCTCGCTGTTACAGGAACAAGCGATCGCTCTTGAGAACGATATGCGTGGGCTGCTGCGCAATTTCGGGCTGAAGGTCGGCGTAGTCTCCCGGGGTACCTTTGAGGCGAAGATACGCGAACTCATTGAGGCGGACCCCGACCTGGCGGACATCATGGAGCCTTTGCTCGCTGGACGGCGTAAGCTGCGCGAAGAATTCGCCAAACTGGACAAGAAGGTTATCCACGAGGCCAAGGGTGATGACGTTTGCAAGCGGTTGATGACGGTGCCCGGGGTCGGGCCGGTTGTCTCGCTCGCCTATGTTTCGACGATCGACATTCCCAGCCGGTTCCGCCATTCGCGGGCGGTGGGAGCCGTCCTGGGGCTCACGCCGGTGCTCAACCAGTCCGGCGAAAGCAAACGGATCGGTCATGTCTCGCTGTGCGGGGATGCCATGCTGCGAGCGCTTTTATATGAGGCAGCGCAGTCGATGCTGACGCGGCTGGTGAAATGGTGCTGGCTCAAATCATGGGCAATGAACATCGCCCGACGGCATGGCAGCAAGAAAGCCAACGTAGCATTGGCGCGCAGGCTTGCGGTGGTGATGCATCGGATGTGGGTGGACGGCTCAGAATTCCGCTGGACGCGAGAGGGGATGGCCGGCGCGATGCCCGCATAAGGTAGTCAGTTCTCAAGGCAATTCAAAGGAAGAGAAATTCAAAGTTCCGCCTCGCGGCGGAAGACGTCCTTCGCGGACGATGGTGATGTGAGTTCGTGCGCGGCGCTTATACCGATGATGATACGTCATCAGGATGCAGCATAGATTGGACCACAGCATCTACTGAACCCCATGGTGGGAGGGCTGAAGCCGATCCCGGAGAGAAGCGCGGGCCGCGGAGAAACGTTGAATGCTACACGACGTGGAAAGCTCGAAAAGCGCTTGACCTCAACACGCCGATTAGAGAAGTGCCGCCGGCCGCAGACAGCTGCGGCCGAACGCCCTGACCGGCGATGTTCAACTTCTTCTGGGGGTCCGGAAATCATGCCTACTCGCGCTATCCTACCATCTGCCGTCTTCCTTGCCGCACTCGCGGTGCCGCTCGCGATCGCGACGGCGGCAGATCTCTCCGAGCCGAGCGCGGTAGCAGCACCGGAAATGCCTCTTGCCAGCGAGCCGGGTCCATGGATGATCCGTGCCCGCGCACTGGCCGTCGTGCCGGACGACAAGGCCTCGCTCTCCCTGAACGGCACCGCACTCGACGGCGAAAAGGTTGGTGTCAGCAACTCGGTCGTGCCCGAACTCGACATCACCTATTTCTTCACCGACAACATCGCTGCCGAACTGATCCTCGGCACAACGCCGCATACGGCGCGCGGCAGCGGCTCGATCGCCGGCCTCGGTGAAATCGGCAAGGCGTGGCTTCTGCCGCCAACGCTCACGCTGCAGTACCACTTCAACGTCACCGACGAGATCAAGCCCTATGTCGGCGCCGGCGTGAACTACACGATGTTCTACAACGAAAAGCCCCGTGGCGATTTCTCGAGCTTCAACATGAAGAACACGTTTGGAGTGGCGCTCCAGGCGGGTGTCGACATCAAGCTTGACGAGCATTGGGGCCTGAACTTCGACGTCAAGAAGCTGTTCCTCGAGCCCGAGGTCAACGCGACGCTGCCCGGCGCAGGCGCCGTCAGCGGCAAGGTCAAGCTTGATCCCTGGCTGATCGGCACAGGCATCAGCTACCGCTTCTGATCCAATTCAGATCGGCCTGATAAAACCGTTTGCGGCGCCGATCACGGCGCCGCAATTGCAAATGCAGCTTTCAGAGATGGTGGGCCGTCACCGCCCTGGCGAGCTCACCCGATAACTGACGGCTGCCGGCATGAGATACGTCGCCGAGCGACAGCATTCCGACCATGCGCCTGTCCTGGTCGATCACCGGCAGGCGCCGAACCTGCTTCGCCTCCATCAGATGGACCGCATGTTCGATCGTTTCATTGGTGCGGCAGTAGACGATGTCCCTGGTCATCACATCGCGCGCCGTCATCGACGCGGGATCGCGCCCGTTGGCAAAGGCGCGCAAGGCAATGTCGCGGTCCGTGACCATGCCGATCAGGCGGTCGTTTTCGCCAACGGGCAAGGCGCCGATATCCTCGTCCCGCATAATGCGTGCGATCGTCTTGATGTCGGTTTCGGGAGAGATCCAGCGAGCGCCGGGATGCATGGCTTCCGATATTCTCATCGTATCCTCCTTTGCATGAAAGCGGCGGAGAATAGGCTGACATCATGGCCATACCTTGATCCACGCAGGCGCAAGAGCGCGGATGGCTTACCTGAGTTCGAGCAGGAAATAGGTGGTCGGCCCGGAGGCAACATTGTTGGACAGACGGAACGCAACACCCCCGTTGCCGCGCGTGATCGGCGGATGCACGGTCCCGTCGAGGCCGACCGGCGAAACGCTCCAGCTCGCGGCATTTCGCGCCAGCGAGAGATCGGCATAGCCTTCACGGATCCGCACCGGCAGGTGCCCGAAATCCTCGATCACTTTTTCCTCGGTGTCGCGAAACGTCATGCCGGTGTTCTGGGCATCGGTCGCAAAGATCACGAGGAAGCGGCGGCTCTTGGCCAAGGATGCTTCCGCATCGAGCGCCGAGATCGCGATCAGCCCATTGCCGTCGGCTCGCTCGATGCGCAGCGTGCCGAGATCGATGGGCTCGCGGAGCGACGAGAAGGCCGCGGCCTCGGTTGCCGTCGTTGCAACGCGCAATTGCCCGGCAAAGCGGTTCAGCAGGATCTCGCCGGTGCTGCTCTGATAGATACCGGCATCGATATTCGTGGCGTTATCACCCGGAAGCACACCGCTTTGCCGCAAGCTTTCGAGGAGTGCTTCGCTGTTCTGCTGACACGGTTGCAGGACGGCCGCAGCGTCGTCGAGAGCC
>NZ_JAEPRP010000104.1:0-6401 GCF_016652895.1 Ensifer sp. SSB1 | reverse complement strand
AATCAGCGCCAGATCCGTCAGGTGCTCCGGTTCCCGGGCCTGCATATCGTCGGAGAGATCCTCTTCTCCACGCACGGCAAATGGTACCGTCACATCCGATGTCGCAACGTCCCCGCGGCGGTAGAGCAGTGCCGCCAGTGTCTCTCCGGCGCGGGCGACCGGATCGAGCGCAATCGCATAGGGCAGCATTGCCCTCTTGTGTGCGAAAGGCTCGCCATAGCTAAGGACGATCGGGCCGTGACCGTGGCGGCAGAGCGCGTCCCAGCCCTGCAACGCCGCGTAGGCCGGCATCGCCAGGCCGGCTTCGTAGCGGTAGCGATTCCAGAAGAGGTGATCGTATTCGCTGATCACGAAGGGCCTGCCCAGCCAGCGCGCCGCAGCGATCATCCGGATATAGTTCGCCCCGTCGGCGATCGAGCTGACCTGCGTGGTCTTGCTGCCCGGCGCGTAGCCGCTGACCCAGTCGTGATAGGTGTTCATGGTGACGGCTTCGAGACCGCGCCGGCTAAGCGACGCCTGCACCGTCGGCCAATTGTTGTAATTGCTGATCAGGCCGCGGTAGTCGAGCCCGCGCAACACGTCGCTCATGCGCGCTGTCGTGGTCTCTTCCGTCTCGGTGAAGAAGGCCTGCAGGTCGCGCAGCCGTGGACTATCGTTATAGCGATCGATAGGAAGCTCGACTGATCCCGCATCAATCGTCTCATCCGAGCGAAGATCGGGCCATGCCTTGGCCAACTTCTCGGTCGACCCGTAGCGCTTCGCCAGCCAGCGGTTGAACGGCTTGGCAAGCTGCGGATCATAAGGCGGCTTGCCCGGCCGATCATGCACGACGGTGTCAAACTCCATGCCGTTCTCGTTGGCGAGAATGACGACCGCGAGCGCATCGTCGCGGATCGGCGCTATACCCGTGTAGGGGTTCACGCGTCCAAGGATAACCTCCTGCATGCGTTTCCAGTGATCGAACGCCCGCTCGTCCACAAACAGCTCGAGCTTGAGGTTTCCCCCATCGTCCCAACGGTCGTCAAAGCCGCCATAGACGCCGCGCAGCGACGAAAGGCCGTCCATCATCCAGTAGATGCCGTTCTTCTTCAGCGCCGCGAGCAGATAGTGGATGCGATCGAGCGTCTCTGGATCGAAGTCGAAATCCTTGTCGCGGCCGAACATCAGGCTGGCGTCGACGAAATGCAGGCGCGCGAGATTGTAGCCGTGCATCGCCAGTTGCCGGGCATAGCGATCCGCGGTCTGGTGATCGGGAAACCCGCCGGAGGCCGGGCTCCAGGCGAGCGACGCGCAGAGCATTCTTTCGGGCTTCTCGGGCGATTGCACAAAGGCGAGACGACCATCGGCACCTGCGACGAGGCGATGATCCGCATCGATCGTCCCATTCGGCAGGAAAGAGGAGAAGTCGAGAGGGCTGCCTGGCCTCATTTCGAGCGAGACTTCGCGCACAGGAAGCCACTGGTCGGAAGCGCGCACGGGCGAACCGAAGGCGAGGAGCATAGCTGCCGCAGCGAACAGGCTCCGCCCTGTCACGCCGACGCTCCGAGCAGCTTGCTCTCGATCGGCGCGTCGGGCTTCCGGCGCGCCCGGAAGAAGCCGACCGGCAGCGCCGCCGCATGGAAGAACCAGGCGACAACGGTATAGAGCCCCATGCTGAAGCCGCCTTTACGCAGGCTCATCAACCCAACGACGCAGGCGAAGATCGCCAGTACGAGGCCGAGCGCGAGCGCCTTGTTCGGCATGAACAGCAGCAGCCCAAGCGACACCGCCCACCAGAGATAGACCAGCGCCCAGAGCTTGAGCTCCGGCAATTCCCGAATGAGCTGCAGAAAATAGGGCCGGCCAAGCGAAGCGCGCAGCAACTCGCCGATACCGAACAGATACTTGCTCTTCCAGCGGCGGACGAGCAGGCGGTAGGAATTGTCCGTGTGGCCGAAATGCTGGACGAAACGACGGTCAAGACGATGCAGTTTCCAGCCTGCGCTTCTGAGCCGGATGCCGAGGTCGAACTCCTCGTAGCCGTGGAGATTGCGGTCGGAGAGATAACCGACCGCCGCGATCGCCGCGCGCCGATAAAGACCGCCACCATTCATGCGGTCGATCGCGCCGATACGATTTTCCGGCGAATTGCGTGAGACACGCCGGGCAAATTCGAGGTTGGCGGTGAGCATCTCCTGGACATGACCGGTGACGCCGCCGACCTTCGGATTGTCGGCCAGGAAGGCCTCGGCCACCTCGAGGAAATCGCTGTCGAGCAGCATGTCGCCATCGAGGAGGCAGATGTGCTCGTGACGGGAATACTGGAAACCGAGTTGCGGGCCGATCCCGCAGCTGGGAAGCGCCGGCGGGCTGATCTGGGCGATAACGACCGGGTAACGGGATGCAATCTCTACGGTTCTGTCGGAGGAGCCGCTATCGGCGACGATGACCTCACCGCCGACCGTCTTGAGTGCCGCAAGCGCGCTCTCGATGTTCGCGGCGATGCGTTTTTCTTCGTTCAGCGTCTTGATGATGACGGATACTGCCACGCGATTCCCCCATATCAGCAGCGCGTGGGTAACCGCGCCCCGGTTGCCGGCGACCTTACCGTCGATATTTTGCGTTTTGGTTTACCGCCCCAGCAGACGCAGCAACGGCAAACGATAGCGGACGAGGAACCAGCCGGAGAAAACCCCGCACACGCCGCCGAGCAGTTTGACGGCGACATCCGCCGCGCGTGCATGACGGTCCGCCGAAATCATCTGCAGAAGTTCGAAGCCGATCGCGGTCACGAAGACGAGAAGCAGCACACGCGTCAGGTGCTTCGGATAGGCGATCGCGAACAGCAGACCGAGCAGACCGAAAGCGCCGAACCGCTCGAGATGAACGAGATGGCCGATGCGTGGTCGCAATTCGAGGGGGGACATCGTCGAATAGGCAATCACGGCAAACAGGAGCCATGCGAAAAGGCCGGCGGCGCGTTTGAGGTTCATTATCAGCTTGTCTTCCAGGCGGCGTGCATGGCACGGCAATCGTCGAACGGACCACGACGGCGCCTGCCTGCCCGTCCACTGGTGCAAGGCGCGCTGTCGCACTTTATCGGCGAAGACACGGCAGACGCGAACGCCCGCCTACTTCGCCAGCAATGCGCTATACACTGCCGCGGTCCTTTGCGCCACGTTTGTCCAACTGTAGGTCGCCTCCGCATGGGCCGCGCGCTCACGCACCTCATCATCGCTGAGCGGCGCGGCAAGCTTTGCAGTGATACCGGAGGCAAGTGCGTCGATGTCGCCGAGCGGGAAATACTCGTCGGAAGCAAGGTCCAGTTCCCGGTTGGGAACGATATCGCTCGCCAACAGGGGCAGGCCGTAGGCCATTGCCTCGAGCAAAGCGATCGGCATGCCCTCATGGCTCGACGGAAGCACGAAGAGGGCAGCATTGGCGAAGAGTTCCGCCAATCTATCGCCGGACTGAAAACCGGTCAGCACCACTCCCGGCACCTCGCCGGCAAGCGTCTTCACCTCCCGGACATACGGCGTATCAAACTCCGCACCGCCGGCGATAACGAGCCGCATGTCGGTCAATCCGCATTTTGCAAACGCCCGGATGAGATCGAGTTGCCGCTTCTCCGGAACCAGGCGTGCCGCGAGCAGAATGTAGCGTCGCGGTGTCAGGCCATATTCGCGCAGAATACCGGCATCACCCGAGGGCATCGTAATCGCGACACCATTCGGGACCAGCGTCATCGACACATGGTGACGGGCGCGCATCGTTTGAACGATATCCTCGGATATGGCCACGCGCCCATTCGAGAAGCGCATGCCGAAGAACTCACCGAGCTTCAGCGTCCGCCTGGCAAAGGCGCCCCACTTTTGTCTGTCGTAGTCGTAGCCATGATGGGTGACGACCACCCTCAGCCCGAACAGTCGGGCAAGCGGCGTCATCAAAGCCGGGCCTATCGCGTGGATATGCAATACGTCCGGCCGCTGCCAGGCCGCAAGGCAGACGCCGATAAAGGTATGAACGAGCGCCTCCAGCGCCATGCGACGAGGCGACCAGAGCGGGATTACCTCGACCCCGTTCCATGCATAGCGGTCACCGTCCTGAAGATAGCGGCGACGTCCGACGACGTCGACATCCCAGCCATACCCCAGAAGTTTGCTGGCAAGCATTTCGACGTGTTTCTCGACACCACCCTGAACGTTTGGAATGCCGCGCAAGCCCAGCATCATCACACGCTTGCGCTCGCCTCTCGAGGCCACGGCTCCACTCTGGACGGCAAGGCTCCGCTGCCTTCCGGACAAGGCCAAGCCACGACGAGGCATCTGCCCGCGCCCCTCGGACAGTCCGGTTTGTGCGATCTCCGGTGCAATCACCGGCTGTTTCCGGTGATTTCGCGAGACATCAGAGTTACTGCTCATGCGTCGCCTCGAGGGTTGTACACACCGTTTTTGACGGTGAAATACTTACCAACCAAGTAAATATTTTATTGACCACTTATATAACTGACCAAAAACCATACGGCGAGCCCACGTTACTACAAATTGCGCGCGACGGTTAACGGCGCCGCCCCTTCCCCGCTCCAAGCGACGCATAGAGGTCCAGCGTTCTGTCGCGATAGGCGGCTGCCGAGAATTCACCGGCGATCCAACGCCGGCCCGATGCCCCCATGGCCGCGCGTTCGGAGGATGGGAGCGTCGCCATCTTCGTCAATACCCGTGCAAGATCGTCAGCGTCACCGGATCTCGCCGTCATCCCGGTCTCTCCCTCCCGGATCATTTCGGGAATACCGCCGATCGATGCTCCGATGACCGGCCGTCCCAGGGCGTAGGATTCGAGCACGCTGATCGGCGCGTTCTCATACCATTCGGACGGCAGGACCAGGGCGCGGGCCTCCCCAATCAGACGATGCAGGGCCTGGCCCGAGAGATAGCCGGCGAAGGTGACGTCGGCTCCCGTCTGTTCGGCAAGCTGGCGAAGCATCGCTTCCTCGGGGCCGGTTCCGGCAATTACCAGCCGCTGTCGCGACGATGCCGCCGCCCGTATCAACGTTCCCAGCCCCTTCTCCGGCGCCAGGCGTCCGGCGAAGACGAAGTAGTCGCCCTCTGTCCATTGGTCGGAATAGTCGTCGACGTCGACGAAGTTCGGAATGTGGACCATGCGCTCGCGCGGCCATCCCCACTCGACCAGTTTCTCGACGTAAAATTTGCTCGGCACGACGATGCGGTCGACCTGGTTGCGGTAAAGACCAAGCGCGCGGTGGACCAGGGTTTCGGCGAACACCACCGCGCTCAGGGTCAACTCGCCCTTGATGCAGCGGTGACGCAACACATTGTAGACGTGCCCGCCGCGACAGTCCTCGCAGACGGCGCCATCGCGCAGCATCTTGTAGGAGGGGCAAGCAAGCTTCAGATCGTGCGCCGTCATGACGACGGGAATGCCCGCCTGCTTCAGAGTAGAGAAGATCGCCGGAGACAGATGATGGTAGACGTTGTGGGCGTGAGCGATCGATGGCCGGACACTCTGGATCAGCCGGTCGATGTTACGCTGCGCCTCGCGCGAGTAAATGACACTCGCCGCCTGCACGACCTTGCGCAGCAGGTTCGTGCGCCGGCCGTACTCGATCTCGGAGACGAAGTAGTCGGACCAGAGAGAAGGCTCGTTGTCCTCATGCTCCATGGCAAAGGGCACCACGTCCCAGCCGATATCGCCGAACATCTTCATATGGTCGAAGAAAACCGCTTCGGCGCCGCCGCGACGATAGAAGTAATTGTTGATCGCGAGCAACCGCTGTCCAGACATCGCGTGCCCCTACCAGCCGAGCCTGTCGAGCACCCGCTCGACCGGCAGCACCACGCACCCCTTGGCGACGGCGTATTCAACGAGATGGACGAATGTCTCCGGCGTACAGCCGTAGGGCGTCGGACGGACGGCGATGTCGTGGGTGAAAAACACCAGCCAACCGGGCCGGGCGACCACATCGTCGATCCATCCGGTCAGTGCGCGTGCATCCACCTCGGGCTGACGTATTTCCACGCCCTTGAGCATCAACGGGTCAACGCCCGAGCGATTGACGCTCTCGCCGCCCGCGCGACAGGTGCGGTAACGCCGCCCCAGTTCCCGGCGCGAAAGCGGCCAGGCGGCGTTGTAAGGGAAGGCGAAATTCGTCGCCGCCGGCTCGACGCCGCTGCGCTTCAGATAATCGGCATTGCGGTCGAGATCCCGAGCCAGAGCGACACCGCCCAGGCGCCTGATCTTGCTGTGAGAAAAGGTATGGCAACCGACCTCGTGCCCGCGGCTGGCCAGATCGGCGCATCCCTTGGCCGAGATCAGGGTGCGATCGACCTCGACACGATCAGCCAATCCGCCGGCAATGTAAAACGTCCCCCGCGCACCGTGGCGTTCAAGGATCGTTGCACCGT
>NZ_JAEPRP010000101.1:0-26190 GCF_016652895.1 Ensifer sp. SSB1 | reverse complement strand
GCGCAGCCGAACCACTTCGGCGTTGAGGTCATCGACGATGATATGGATGCGGTTCCAGCCGCCCGGCGCTGGCTTTTCGCCGTCCGGCATCGGCCTGCCCGCCGAACTCGTCGGTCCACTGAGCAGCAGCCGCAGCGCTCCGCGCTGCACATCCGCGAAGGCCGGCGCGTAGCTCGACAGAAGCGAAAAGCCGAGATGGGTCGTGTACCAGGCGATTGCCGCCTCGACGTCGTCGACCATGTAGCGGACGTTGACTGTTTCCGACATTACCTCTCCTCCGAATGAACCCGGTCGATGCGGCTCCCCATGCCGTTCAGAACTCACTCCGGCAGTCCGGCCAGCCGCAATCCCTCTACGTAACGTGCGAGCAAGACCTTATCCCGATAGGGCGCACGGGAGCCGTATCGCTCGATCGAGAACTCCGGATTGAGCTTCAGGAGTTCCGCCGCTGCGCGACGCGCATCCTCCAGGCGCCCGAGTTGCGCGTAGGTCGCCGCGAGCAAACGGTAGGCCGAACCAAGATCGGCCATTTTCTCCAGCGGAGCCAACGCTTCATTGTACTGGCCGGAAAGATACCTGGCGGCCGCGATATTCCAGAAATACCAGTCCGGGCGACTGGGGTTCAGCCGCAAGGCCAGTTCCCCGATCCTGATCGCGTCCTCCAGCAGACCGAGATACCCCAGGGCATCGCAATATTCCGCGAGAAGATCGCAGTTGTTCGGCGCCAGTTCGCGCCCGCGCTCGTAACAACCAATGGCGCGTTCCGCCTCTCCCCTCCACAAATGGACGACGCCGAGCGCCCAGTGAACGTCGGCGTCATAAGGACTGAGCTCCAAAGCCTTGCTTGCCGATGCGAAGGCACTGGCAAGCGTCGCTTCCATGTCGACACCCTCGTTCCATTTCAACTTGCGTATATCCAGCCAGGCCAGCCCGAGGTATCCGCGGGCGTAGGCTGGATCAGCGTCGATCGCCGCCAGGAACATTTCCTTCGCCCGCCTGACCTCATCCGGTTTCAGGCTCTTTTCAACGTGCCGGCCGCGCAGATAGAGATCGTAGGCACTTGAGCCGTTGAGCGGCTCGGCGAGAATCCTGTATCGTTCGGCCTCTTCGATCTTGACATTCAAGGCAGCCGGAATGGAACGGGAGAGCTCGTCCTGGACATCGAACATGTCGACAAGGTCGAAATCGTATTTCTCCGCCCAAATGTGTTCACCAGTGGCATTCGTCAGATTGGCATTGACCCTGACACGGTCGGCAACGCGCCTGACGCTGCCTTCGAGCTTGTAGTAGGTAGCTGGTGTCTGGGGCTGCAGGTCGGGACGCGGTAACCGAACGATCACGTTCAAACCGGAGAAACGCAACAGTGCCGCAACGACGTCCTGCGTGATGCCGGCCGCGAAATAATCTTCATCGGGAATGCCGCTTAAGTTCGCGAAGCGTGACACATAGAGAACCGTCCGGCTTGGTTTGGCGGGAGGATTGTCCCGTACCTCCTGTGACGGTGGCTCCATCAGCGCCGCGCGCCCCGATCCACCGTCGTTGATGACGATATCGTAGACGTGCACGGGGCGACCGATGTTCTTCAACGCCTGCGCGCCCATGTCATCGAAGCGGATGTCCAGACGACCGCCCAGGGTGTCGTGAACCGAGGCGGAAACGGATACGCCACCCGGCTTGGCGAGGCTCTCGATGCGCGCTGCCACATTGACGCCGTCGCCATAAACGTCGCCGTCTTCAAAAAGGATGTCGCCGATATTGATCCCGATGCGAAATTCGATCCGACGATCCCGCCGCGTACCGGCGTTTCTCGTCAGCATTCCCCGCTGGATCTCGACCGCGCAGATTACTGCGTCTTCCACGGCACGGAACTCCATCAGCATGCCGTCGCCGATGAGCTTGACGATCCGCCCGTGATGCGCGGCGACCGCGACGTCCCAAAGCTCCTGCCGATGAGCCATGAGGGTCGCAAGCGTACCCTTCTCGTCGCGTTCCATCAGCCGACTATAGCCGACCACGTCCGCGGCCATGATGACGGAGAGCTTTTGTTCCATCGGCGCCCCCAGGCTCCAGCAACCCTATGGATAGCATATCCGGCCGCGCGAGGCACTGGAGACGCGGCTACGCGGCCGACAGATCCCTAGGGTGGGCGTCGATGACAAGCGGTGAAACGGCGGCTTCAATCCCGATAGAAGTTGCGCTGCCAGCGGTGGGCGCTCAATTTTGCACGCTGCGCATCCGGCAGGCCGGCACCGTCGCCGATGGCGCAATTGCGCTCGACGTTGCGAACCGAGCGCATGCCGGGAATGACGGTCGACACAGCCGGGTGGCTGAGCACGAAGCGCAGAGCCGTTTCGGCAAGTGCATCCGGGGCGATTTGCAGGTCCTCGACGATCTTCTGCGTGCGTTCCTCTACCTCGCGCTTGCGCTCGCCACGGAAATACGTCTCGCGAAAATCACCCTCGGGGAAGACCGTGTCGGAACGGATCTGCCCGGTCAGGCCGCCTTCGTCGAGCGCTACACGGACGATGACCCCGACATTGTGCTTGAGGCACGCGGGCAGCAGCTTTTCTTCCGGTGCCTGTTCGAAGATGTTGTAGATCACCTGGACGCTGTCGACGACGCCCGTCTCGATCAGTCTGAGGGCATTGTCCGGCTCGTAGTCGTTGATCGAAACGCCGAAGAAGCGAATCTTGCCGTCGCGCTTCAACCGTTCGACCGCCTCCAGCCAGTCGCCGCGGCCGACCCACTCGTCCGACCAGACATGGAACTGCTGCACGTCGATGGTCTCGACGCCGAGGTTACGCAGGCTCGTCTCGGTGCAGGCGATCACGTGGTCGGCCGGAAAGGTCTGCTCGGCCGGCGTAGCGGCATGGGCGGGCCATTGCATGTTCTTCGGCGGGATCTTGGTCGCGACATGGATCGTCTCCGAGCGCTCGCGCAACAAAGCCCCGATCAGCTTTTCGCTGTGGCCCTGGCCGTAACCCAGCGCCGTATCGATGAAGTTGAGGCCGAGATCGACGGCACGGTTGAGCGCGCGGGCGGATTCGTCGTCGCGCGCTCCCTGCCAATGGCTCTTGCCGATGCCCCAAGCACCATAGCCGATTTCGGAAACGCGAAGGCCGCTACGGCCGAAGGTTCTATAGTGCATGATGAGCTCGCTGATATTGGAAGGAGGCGGGATGCCGCCGGATATCTAGGGTATGGCCGCCCTTCGTCAACCGCAGTTGTATCGTCGATGTCGGGAGATTTCGACGGACGCTATGCGCGTCCTCGTCGCGCTACGAGAGAAACCAGAAGAAAACCGCCGACAGGAAGATGAATGCAAGCACCAGTCCCATGAACTGTCGCATGGCTTCACTGGTGTTATCGCCGAGCACGGCCAGCCACACCGGCCCGCCGGCACCGTCTTCGTCGCGCATATTCTGGACGGCAGGCAGTTTGCCGCGCTTGGCCGAAGGACGGCTATAGTCGTGCGGAGGCGATTGGTGGTTGCGATCGGGTGCAAGATCGCCTGCAAGGTTGGGCGCGACCAGGCCACCGTCGCCCGCGTCGACGATCTGCGCCTGCTCTGCTTCATTGGTCGGCCGGCCGCGCACTTCGTCGCCTTCTGCCCGGCGGAGACGTCCTGCGCCGTGGTGAAACGCCCATCGTGGTGTTTTCGGTTCCACATTGGATTTCAACTGACGGATAGACATCGAAACCTCCTGGCGGCTCAACGATCCGGCAGGCACTTTGTTCCGCAGAAACCGGACCGCGCCACGCACCGAGTTCATTTCGGGCATGTGCGGAGGCAGAAAACAAAAGAGCCCGCCGCGGGAGGAGCGGCAGGCTCTTAGAAAACCGATCAGCAGCCTTAGGAGGAGGAGTGGCGCTGATCTCGCAAACGACCTTTGGGAGGAGGAGAAGGTCGTTCGCCTGTCGAAGCTCTGCGGGAGGAGGTGCATCGCTTCGATGATTTGAATATACAGGGATCGCACCGAAATCGTAGACGGGATTTCGCAAGCCAGCCATGCGCCCCGCGCAACACGATGCCAGCCCCCGCGCCAATCCCCCTCGTTCATCACGCCATTTCGATTTTACTCCACCAAATGCGACCATTAGGCTCTTGCCCGAAAACCTGACGGGAGAGAGACCAATGAAAAACGGACTTGCAGCCCTCGCATTCGTCCTGGCCTGCTCCGGAGCGGCCCACGCTCAGGACACCAGCATGAGTTTCTTCGTCACCAGCGTGAACCCGGGAAAGGGCGGCGATCTCGGCGGGCTCGCGGGCGCCGACGCCTATTGCGACGCCCTGGCAAAGACGGCCGGATCGACCGGCAAGACCTGGAAGGCCTACTTGTCCACCGACAGCGAAAATGCCAAGGACCGGATCGGCAAGGGGCCATGGTACAACGCCAAGGGCGAGAAGGTCGCCGACGACGTCGCCTCCCTGCACAGCGACAAGAACAACCTCACCAAACAGACCGCGCTCAACGAGAAGGGCGAGATCATCAACGGTCGCGGCGACACGCCCAACCGCCATGACATCCTGACGGGCTCCAAGGCTGATGGCACCGCAGCACCGGATACCTGCGGCAACTGGACGATGGGCGGCGCCGATGGCGCGGCGATCGTCGGCCACAGCGACCGCACGGGCCTGAACGATTCCGTCGAAGCGAAATCCTGGAACTCGTCGCACGCGACGCGAGGTGGCTGCACCGTGGAAGCCTTCAAGGGTACGGGCGGCGAAGGCCTGTTCTATTGCTTCGCCGCGAACTGAGGGCTGGGGAGAAGCATGCAGCCTTCTCCCTCTGCCACGCCCGTCATCTGGGCGATGCCGGGCAAAGGCACGGCTCCCCGAAACGGCGTTCGAGGGGCCTTGCTTAGTTCTCCATGAAAGCGCGAGCCATGCTGTCGCGGATCGGCTTCGTGAGATAATCGAAGAAGGTCCGCTCCGCCGTCTGGATGAGGATTTCAGCCGGCATGCCCGGCGTCACGGCGAAGTTATGGACCCTTGCGAGCTCACTTGCCGGCAGGCTGACGCGGGCGAGGTATACCTCGCGCGTACCATCCTGCGTCTGCACGGGCAAAGCATCGGCAGACAGGTAGAAAACCTGACCGTTCAGCACCGGCGTCGTGCGCTGGTTAAGCGCCGTCAGGCGCACGGTTGCCTTCTCGCCGACCTTGATGTTGTCGATCTCGGTGCGCAGCACCTGCGCCTCGATGATGAGGGGCACATCGGCCGGCAGGATTTCCATGATCGGCTTGCCGCTTTCGATGACGCCGCCTGACGTGTGGTAGTGCATCCGGATAACCGTGCCGGTCACGGGCGCATTGATCGTGGCGCGGCGCAGCACGTTGGTGGCCCCGCGCAGCTGCTCGCGCACGGTGTCCAGTTCGGCTTCGGCTTTCTGCAACTCGTCGAGCGCGGCCTCTTTGTAGCTCTCTTCCGTCTGGTTCACCTGCTGCTGCTTCAGGATCTGCGCACCCGTTTCAGAGACCTCGGACATCAGCCTGCCGATCTGACCTTCGGCATCGGCGATCGCCCGCTGGATGGTCTTGATCTCCGTCTTGCGGATCAGATCTTTTGCCAGCAGGATTTTCTTGCCGGCATATTCCTCGTCGAGAAGGGAGCGCTGCTCGCGAACCGCCTTCAGCTGCTCCTGAAAGCCTTCGGAGCGAAACTCCAGGCTCTCGATGTTGCGCTTCAACAGGCCGATATCGCTGTCGAGCTTGCTTCTCCAGGTCTGGAAATTGAGCTGCTGGCTTTGCACGATCGGCGCAATTTCCGCGTCATCCTTCAGATGCGACGTCAGAACGTCGGGCAATGCGATCTCCTTGAGACCGTGCGCCTGGGCGTTGAGCCGGGCGACAATTGCCTCCAACCGGGCCCGCCGCAGGAAGAACTGGCGTTCGTTGGCGAGCGCGGCTGTCTCGTCCAGGCGGATCAACGGCTGGTCTGCCGTGACGTGGTCGCCCTCGCTGACCAGGATTTCCTTGATGATCCCGCCTTCGAAATGCTGGATCACCTTGTTCTGGCCCGTCGCGACGAAACTTCCCTGGGCGATGATGGCTGCCGCCAACGGTGCCGTAACGGCCCAGGCACCAAAGCCGCCGAATGTGACCCCGATCAGCACAAAGCCGATCAACGTGTGTTGCCAGATGGAGCGCGGAACCTCCGCGTACCATGTCAGGTCTTGTACTTTGGCTGCGTCCGTCATGTTTGCCTACGGAAGTTGTGGCTGGTCGAGTGGGTTTCCTTCGGTGTTCACCCCGCGGGAAGCCAGCGCCTTGAGAACATCCTGCCGATGGCCGAAGAGGGCCACCGTGCCGTTGACCAGGAGCAGCACCTTGTCGACGCTGTTGAGAAGCGCTGGGCGCTGCGTGATGGTGATGACCGTGATCTTCTCACGCTTTGCATGTGTCAGCGCACGGGTGAGTGCCGTTTCACCGGATGTGTCCAGATTGGAATTCGGCTCGTCGAGCACGACCATACGCGGGTTGCCGAAGAAGGCACGAGCAAGCGCGACGCGCTGCTTCTGGCCGCCCGACAGAGGCGAGCCGTCGGCTGCGACGACGGTTTCGTATCCATGCGGCAGCATGGCGATCATGTCGTGCACGTCGGCGAGCTTGGCAGCGGCATAGATCTCCGCGTCGGTGGCATCCTCGCGCATGCGAGCGATGTTCGCCTTGATCGTTCCCGGGAAGAGTTGGACGTCCTGCGGCAGATAACCAATGCTCTCGCCGAACTGGCGCTGATCCCAGTTCCTCAAGTCCATGAGGTCGAGACGCACGGCGCCCGACGTTGGCAGGATGGAGCCGACGAGCATCTTGCCAAGCGTCGTCTTGCCCGCGCCCGAACTGCCGATGACCGCCAGCGAGTCGCCCGGTTCCAGTGCGAAAGTGATCCCGTTCAGCACGACGCGCTTGGTGCCCTGCGGAACGAAAAGCAGCCGCTCGACGTCGAGGCGTCCTTCAGGGCGCGGCAGCTTCAACCGTTCGAAATTGAGCGGCGACGTATGCAGCAGCGCGGAGATGCGGCCGTAGGCGGCGCGTGCCTGGATCACCTGGTGCCAGCCTTCGATTGCCGCCTCGATCGGGCCGAGCGCGCGGCCGGCGATGATCGAAGCCGAGATCACCATGCCCCCGGTCAGGTGACCGTGCAGCGCCAGGTTCGCGCCCCAGCCGAGCATCGTCACCTGGGTCAGCAGCCGCACTGCCTTGGAGAGAGATGCGAAGGCGATGTTGCGGTCCTGCGCCAGAACCTGTGCCTTCAGCGAGCCGGCCATGTCCTTGCCCCAGATGTGTACGGCTTCGGGGATCATCGCCAGCGCGTTGATGATCTGCGAGTTGCGCGACATCGAATCGAGGTGAAGGTTCGCCTTGGTCTGGTAGTTGGTCGCCTCCCCGAAGCCCGCGGCGGTCGCCCGTTGGTTCAGGAGGGTCACGATCAGCAGAAGAAAGGCGGACGTAATGACGATCGCGCCGAGATGCGGATGGATAAGGAACACCGCCAGCACGAAGAACGGCGCGATCGGCGCATCGAGAAAGGAAAGCAGCGTGCCCGATACCAGGAAGGCGCGAAGTTGCTGCAGGTCGCCAAGCGTTTGATACTCACGCCCGTTGCTGTGCAGGGCCGCTCTTGCGGCAGCGCTCAGGATCGGCGCGCCGAGCTGGGCTGCGACCTCCACCGCCGTGCGCATCAGGATCATGCGACGGATGCCATCGAAGATCGTCTGCAGCACCACCGCGCCGACGATCAGGGCCGTCAGCATCACTAGCGTGTCGATCGAACGGCTGGTCAGCACCCGGTCCGAGATCTGGAACAGATAGACCGGTATCGCAAGGACGAGCACGTTGGTGGCGATCGTGAATACCATCACGATCATCAGGTTTTGTCTGATCGCCTTGAGGCCCGCCTTCAGGCTCGCGGTGAAATCTACAGCTCCAAGACGCTTGTGAAAGACGCCCGCGCCACCAGCACCGCCACCGCCACTACCATTGCCCCCGCTGCCGTTCGAAGTCCCGCCGTCCTTGGCGGCTGGACGCGGCTCCGCCTTGATCGGCCCGCGGTCACCATCGATCACGACCATGCCGGACGGTGTGTTCCTGTCCTTCATTTCGGCGGTCGGCCAGATTACCGGCTTCTCGACGCGGGGTTCGGGCTTGCGCTGCTCCTGCGGCGGCCGCTGTTCCGCCGACATGCGATCGCGCAGCGCCGAGAGCGTTTCTACCTTTGCCGGGGTTTCGACCCTCGGGGGCCACGCGCGCTGTGTGGGGTTGCCAGCCTGCGCGGCATTGGCTGCTGGAGGCGCAGCATTCGTCGTCGGCATCGGGTTGATTGGCCGGGACGCTATGTTCGTCGGCGGCGGGGTTGTGCTGGCGGCAGGAGGTGTAGGGCCCGCAACCTTTGCCCCCGGGCCCGGAACGGGTGCCGCGCCGGGGTTTGCCGACCTCTGATTTTCGCTGGCGCCGTCGGTCGCTGCTCTGCGTAGTTGATCTGCCACCCCGTCGATCTCCTTGACAGCTCGGTCCAGAATGTTCTCCTGATGGTCAAGTCTGCGAAGGAACCGCTGCTGAACGGTTTGCGCATCCGACCATCCGGCCTGCCGCGGCTTCCCATCGGCGTCCGCAGAAGGTGAATTTCCGACTTCGGTAACGTCTTGCCGCGACGGGTCGGTGCGGTCGGTCATGGAATCCTCCCGCGCCCGTTCACGCGACCATGCTGTGCATGGGATCGACGCTGGCCGTGTCTATCGTGTGCATAGCCGGGTTCGGCGATGCGTGGTCCTGTGTCTGATGGCCGGTATCCGGGCTCAGCATGCCATCGCCAAGGAAGACGACCGCCTCGCTCGCCAGCGCATTCGGATCCTGCCCTCCCAGGAATGGCTCGTTCTTGATCAGTTCGGCCTGGACCAGCACCTCGTCAGAATAGATGCCGCCCCCGGCATAAATGGACTTGCCGGTATCCACATCGACGATGCCGGCATAGTTCATCAGGGCGTTCTTGCCGGTCGAGATGGTCCAGTCTGCATCCGGACGTGCCGCCAGCGCGTTCATCGCCAGCGTCACCTGGTCGCTGTCGCCCAGAATATTGGTCTGCTGGATGTAGTTGAGGCTGAGCAGGTCTCCGGAAATATAGAGTATTCTCAGGCCCATCATTCCGGCGAAGGCGGCATCGTGCATGAAATCCTTCGACGACGGATTCTTGCCCTCGGAAAGGTCCTGCAGGGCCGAAAGATAACTTTCCGGCATCGGGTTTACCGGACCCGCGCCCCCGGCCTCAACGATGCTGGCATAGTTCCAAAGGAGGTTGCCGCCCGTCGAGACGGATCCGTGACCGCTCATATGGAAGCCACCGACGGCCCCGATGAAATCGTTGTCGAGCAGGATGTTGGTCTGCTGGATGATGTTGGCGTCAAAGACGTTTCCACCGACGAAGACCAGATCGTAGCGGTATCCCAATTCCAACAGCGAGAGTTGGTTGGCAGCGGTGTTGTCGCCGGCGATGACCGAGAGCTTGGACCCGGAAGCCGCAAGGATGGCCGTGTCGTTGTCGGACATGAAGGTGAATTGCTGATGCCAATTCACCATCATCAGGTCGCCCTTGATCTCGGTGATGGCCCAGGCCTTGGGAAAGACATTCGTCTCGTTCTGCGCGGTCTGCGTCGGTTCGACGTGCTTGAACGACGCGGTATTGAACGCCTCTGTCGCCTTCTCTGCGCCCAGGCTCCCACCGGTGAGCGTAGCACCCACAGCGTCATTGTCGGAATAGACGTTGGTCTGGATGATGGCGTTGAGCTGGACGTGATCGCCCGCGACCGCAAGCACATTCGATTGCAGCCAGTTGCCTGTGATGACGACCTCGTTGACCAGCGTGTTGCTGCCGGCATCCAGTTCGACCGAGGCCGCGATCGGAACGGTACCTCCGCCGTGCGCGACGGCACCGCTGGCTTCCTTCGGGCCGTTGGTCAGTTCAGGCTGGTCGGGCGTGCTCGACGGCTCGTCGGGGTTCGGCAGATGATCCTTGAGGACCGGCGCCGTCTCAACCAACTCACCGTTAACATAGATGCCTTCCAGCGTATCGCCCTTGGCGACGAATTGGCTGGCGGACAGTCCGTCCACCTGTCCCGTATCCTCAGGAGAATAGGCGTCAAGCGTCGCGGCGGTCGTCGTAACCAGGCTGGCGATCGTTGCGCCGGAACCGGCAACGTCCACGGGGCCGAGCGGCGAAACCTGCTGCGCGGCATCGATGAGTTGGGCCATCGTCGCGCTGTCGTCGATATGCAGGCCGGATTTCAATCCGTGCCCGCCCATGTCGACGAAATCGTTGTCGGAGAGCTCGACAGTCTGCTGGCTGTAGACCACGACCGAGCCCGGAGGATTGATGATGTGCGGGGTGGCGGCATAGGACGCCTTGAAGGACCACGTCTGCAGGACACCTTCAGGGTTGCTGCTACCAATCACGCCTTCCGTGAGCGGGTACTCCGGAAAAGGCAAACCGGCATATCCACTCGGAACGGGCCCATAGATGTCCGTGTCGAGCGGACGGTAGGGAACGTCAGGATTGAAGTCGTCGAGATCGTAGGGAGCCTGCGCCTTGACCGGCGCGGCCTCGATGTCCTTTGGATCCTTGTGAACTTCGCGCGCCGGGTCGAATTTCTCGTGTGCTTCGCGTACGCGAGCATCTTCGGTCGAGAGTTGGAAAAGACCGATGAAATGGGCGATGGTTTCGGAGATTTTCGCGGAGTACATGGTCAGGGCCTCCTTTTTGTAGCCGGTAGTGCCCCTTAGCGTATCGGGTCATGACGAGCTGCGCGGGTACCCGCGCAGCCCTGTTCGAAGCCGATTGCGAACCGTAGAACCGGCCGCGGCACCTGACGATCAGGAGTTGTCGTCGTGACCAATTACGTCAGCATGGTAGTCGCCACCGACGACTGTCATGTCGATCGTGTTGCCTTGCAGGTTCGCGCCAAGCACGATCTGCTGGTTGAAGGCATTGGTGTCGATCGTCGCATCTGCCGTCGCCTGGGAGAGGCCCTCGACCACAGAGTCGCCGCCGTTGTACGAGCCCCACATGCCGGCATTGCCGCCCGTGCCACCATCGCCGTTGGTCGCGAAGCCGCCGTTGCCGCCAGCACCACCGTCACCGCCCCAGGCGTCGCCACCATAGGCAGCACCACCGTCGCCGCCGCCGGCCCACGAACCCGTGAGAGCGAGGCCGCCAAGGCCATGACCACCGGTCGCTGCGCCACCGGTTCCGTCGCCGCCATAGCCGTCGCCGGTCGTTCCACCGCTTGCGTCGGCAGCGCCGCCGTAACCGCCGTCACCACCGTAGCCGACGCCTGCGCCGTAGCCGCCGCCAGCCCCGAAGCCCGCGCCGAGCGCATTGCCGCCGGCACCGGCATCGCCTGAATCGCCGCCTTCCGCGCTGCCGGTCCGGCCGAGCGCAACACTGTTGCCATCGCCGCCGGCACCGCCGTCGCCGCCGTCGCCAGCGAAGTTCAGGATCGGCAGGATGAACCCACCAGCATCGCCGCCGTTACCAGCTGCACCGCCGTCACCACCGTCACCATTTCCGCTCTGGACGTTACCGGACTGACCGCCCGCGCCGCCTGAGCTGTCGCCACCGTCGCCGCCGCCTGCTGCGCCGACACCGAGGCCAACACCGAGGCCGAGGCCAACACCGAGACCAGCAGCACCGGCACCACCGGCACCACCAGCGGCGGCACCGCCATTTGCGTCACCGCTGGAGCCATCGGCGCCGACGCCAACGCTGGCTGCAATACCACCAAGGCCATGCCCGCCGGTTGCGTTGCCGTCGTTTTCGGAATGGCCGCCGTCACCTTCGCCGCCTGCAGCGAAGCCACCGATCGTGTGACCGCCATCGCCGCCGTCGCCACCATCGGCATAGGCCTTGCTTCCGCCTGCGCCACCGTCTGCGCCGGACTGGATGCCGTCGCCGGACTTGGCCGTGCCACCCCAGGCGCTGCCGTTCTGGTTCAGCGTACCGCTGTTGTGGATGTTTTCAGCCTTGTCGTCGTCCGACATGATGGCGTTCTGGCTGAAGACGTTGGCAACGTTGTTGTTGCCGTTGAGCGAGTCGTTCAAGATGTCCTTGAAGCTCGTGCTCGCCATGCCGTCGATCTTGGAATGGTCGATGTCGTTGAAGTCGTCGTCGGACGGCTTGTAGCCATCGAGGTCGAGATTGACCTTCACGTCGACGTTGGTCTTGCTGTCGACGTCGACATGGGTGTTCGACGTGTTTTCGTTGTGGTTGGCGTTCAGGTTGCCGTTGGCATTGAAGTTGCCGTTACCGTTCAGGTTGGCATTGCCGTTGCCATTGGCGTTACCGTTGGCATTGCCATTACCGTTGCCGTTCAGGTTGCCGTTGCCGTTGCCGTTCAGGTTGCCATTGTAGGATTCGCTGTGCTGCGACTGATCCTGTCCTTGCCCCTGGCCCTGATCCTGGCCCTGATCCTGACCTTGTCCCTGGTCCTGGCCTTGTCCCTGCCCCTGGAGCTGACCCTGGAGTTCAGCCTGGAGCTGGCCTTGTCCCTGCCCTTGTCCCTGGTCCTGGTCCTGGCTCTGATCCTGGCTCGGGTCCCATGGGAACAGAATGTTCTTGTCCTTACTCATAACGATGACCTCAAGTTGAGGCCGCCATAGCCGAACCGCATTCTTCTCTTACGCGGATTTGGGCCATCGCGGGCTACGGTTGGATTTGATGAAGTTTTGGATCCTCCGAGGCGCTCAAGCGCCTGTATGCCATAATGTGCAATCAACAAAATTTGAGCTGCTCTCCCTCCCACTTGGTCGAGAGGAGCTGGTCAGGTGCTGAAAAAGGGCATTGTCCCATTCGCTGCAGTACTAGCCCTCAATAGGCCTGAACACGTCCTGCTCGCCGGTTGCGGAAAGAAGTCTGTCGAAAACCGACCCGCATTGTAAGTTGTCAGTTCGGGTTAACCTTGGCGGGGTAGCCCGGGCTCGAAATGCGGTCCGCCCAAGGTATTATCTATTAGAATTTTCTTTTAAACGGCATCATTGCATGCATAATTTCCGGCACTGAATGCGTGCGCCGGATAGTCTTATTGGAACAATTTACTGACAACGGGAATGCGCTATTCTGGAACGGAATGGTTCTTGGACAGCAAGTTTTGGCAGGGGCCCATGGCAAGATTTCATGACATCCTTCTTCTGATCGGACAGCTCAACTACACCTGGACCAACACGGAAAGCCTGCTCATCTATCTGATCGCCGGTCTTGCGCGTGTGGACAAGGAAACCGCGATCATCATCTTCCTGACGCTGAACACCACACGGGCGCGGATCGAGCTCGTCGAGCGATTGGCCAAGACAAACAAGACGCCGCCGAACCAGCGGCAGGAAATCCTCGCGCTGACCCAACAGCTCGGTCGGCAGGCGAAGCTCCGCAACAAGTACAGCCACTGCATCTATTCCTTCGACGAGAACGGCGACCAGGCAAGCACGCAGCTGATGGCGATCTTCGACAGCAAGGACACGATCAAGTACGGCAAGATCGAACAGATTAACGAAGCGGAAATCACTCGGATCAACGAAGTCATCGAGCAGCTGCAGGAGGTCAACCGGGAAATCTGGTCGATCGTCGAGCGTTACTCCTTCCCACGCTGATGCGCGCCTAACCCGCGAGGGCTACTGAAAACCATGGGGTGGACCACGTCACGAAACGGCATGGCCTCAGATTTCGCCTAGCCGGCAGTTGTCGTCCATCCTTATTTCAACCGCATTGTCCCGGCATTCGCGTCGCCAGTGGTGAAGCGGAGGCTATACGCGTGGCTCTAATGTCGGACGATAGGCGTTTCACGAGCCGGGAAGCCCGTATCGATGCTGCTGCACATCGCCTGCTCGACCGCCTTCCGGCGAGCGGCCTCCTCGGCGGCCTGACGGAATTCCTGGTGTTCGGCATCAAGCAGGCCTTCGCGTGCCTTTTCGGCGGCGCCATGCTTGCCCTCATTCTTGCCACGAAATTGTTCTGGCCGCAGGAGATCGGCTTCGCCCGCTATGATTTCCTTTTCCTCGCGGCGTTGGCCATCCAGATTTCCCTGATCGTTTTCAAGCTAGAGACCCTTGCGGAAGCCAAGGTCATCCTGATCTTCCACATCGTCGGCACGGTGATGGAGATCTTCAAGACGTCGGTCGGGTCATGGATCTACCCGGAGCCAAGCATCTTGCGCATCGGCGGCGTTCCCCTGTTCTCGGGTTTCATGTATGCCGCCGTCGGCTCCTATCTGGCGCGCGTGACCCGCATCCTCGACATGCGCTATACCGGCTATCCGCCGCTCTGGGCGACAGTGCTGCTCGCCTTGGCGATCTATGCCAATTTCTTTACGCACCATTTCATCATCGACCTGCGCTATGGTCTGTTCGCGATCACGGCGGCCCTTTTTCTGCGCACGACGGTGCACTACCGCGTCTTCCGGTTTCGCCATCGCATGCCGCTGCTTCTCGGGTTCCTGCTGGTCGCCCTGTTCATCTGGTTTGCCGAAAACATCGGCACTTGGTCGCGCGCCTGGATCTACCCCTCCCAGCACAATGGCTGGACCCTGGTTTCTCTCCAGAAGCTCGGCGCCTGGTACCTGCTGATGATCCTGTCCTTCGTGCTGGTCACGCTCGTCCATCGCCCAAAAACACAGGTGGCGACGATGGCAAGCGCGGCGACGCCGGACCTCACGGCGGATGCGAGGAGTGCCGCGGCTTCCGGTTGATTGCAGCGCAAGAGTTGCAAAACACGTCTGCGTGGAAAACGATACCGAATCAATCGCTTTCGCAACGGAGAGGCACATGCAGCGTTTCTTTCTCGGCCTGCTGGCGCTCGGGGTTCTCGCGGTCGTCTCTCTTATTGTCCTGCCGAGCTTCGTTTCCAGCGACTGGATGCGTGCCGAACTCAGCCGTCAGCTCTCGAGTGCAACGGGCAGTTCGATCGCGCTGAAAGGCCCCGTCCGGCTCTCCGTCATCCCGCATCTGGCTGTTGTGGCCGAGGACGTTTCGCTCGACGCCGAAAGCGATGGCGTGACCGCCGAGATCGGCGAAGTCGCAGGTTCGGTGACGCTGTCCTCGCTCTGGGCCGACCGTTTGCACATCAGGGAAGTCCGGCTCATCCGGCCGCTCGTGGTGATACGGCCGAAGTCGGAAACCGCATCGACGGCAGAAGCCGGCGGCAGCGCCGGTGACAATGGCGAGGCCAAGCCGAACGATCCGCTCGCAGCCCTTGTCGCCTTCCTCGAACGAAGCGCCATCGATACGATTTCGATCAGCGAGGGCACGCTGAGACAAGGGAATGCAGCCGGGGCGACCGAGGTCGTCAGCGATCTCGACCTTACGCTACAGGCCCCAGACATCGACAGAGAACTATCGCTGTCGGCCGGCGCCCGGCTCGACGACCGGCACTATAAAATCGCACTTTCCGTCACTCCGCTCCGCCCACTCCTCGAGCGTAAGCCGGCCGACCTCAGCCTCTCGGTGGAGACCGACCCGGCGCTTGCACCCGGCCTGACCCAGCTCAAGGCAAGCGGACAAGTGGCGCTCAACAGCAACGGCAGCTACCAGATCCGTGGTGGCAAACTGCATGTCGGGGACGAGGAGCTCAATCTCGATGCGCTGTTCATTCCCGGCGACCGCCCGCGGTTCATGGCCGACCTCAACGCCGATCGACTGAATTTCAGTGCCTTTGCCGGAACCAGCGGCTTGGGATCGTCGCAATCCACCGCAGGGACGCCTCAAAAGCAGCCTACCTCGGCTGGCTTGCAGGCACTTACCGGATTCGATGCCGATGTCAGCGTCACCGTGGGTGCTCTTACCATCAACGATATTTCCGCCTCCCATGTGGCGCTGACGGCGGCCCTTAAGGATGGGCTGCTGACGACACGGCTTGAACATCTCGGCATCGACGCCGGCGGCATTTCGGCCGAGATCTCCGCCGACGTCCGCAAGAACGAGCCGACGTTCAAGGGCCGCGTGACGAGCAAAGGGCTCGACATCTCCAAGCTCGCGGGCCTTGCCGGCCTGTCGGTTCCACTGTCCGGCGCGCTTGCGGTGGATAGCGGTTTTGCGTTCCGCGGCCTTGGCGGAGATGCGTTTAGAAAGTCCGCCAACCTGAGCGGCACCGCAAGCTTGCGCGATGCGATCTTCATGGTACCCGGCGTCAACGATCCGTCGATGAACCAGGTGAAGATCAAGAAGCTGGCGGTCAAGATCGACGATCTTACCAAGCCCGTGCTCTTTTCCGGTAACCTGGTCTGGCGTGGGAAGGCGGTCGATGCCGACTTGCGGCTGCCGGTGCGCGACCTGCTCTCGGGCTCGGTTCCGGATGAACTGCCCTTGAAGCTCGATCTGCGCACGCCGGAAGCGACACTCTCGCTCGACGGCAAGGCGGCACTCGGCGGCAGCTATGCCGGAAAGGCGAACCTGGCGGTGGCGGATCTGCGCGCCCTTCTTGCCTGGGTGGGCCAGGGCGGCGGCGACAGCATCGAGCAATTCGCCTTCAAGGGCGAGGTCAATGCGGCCCCCACCGGCGTTTCGTTTCAAAAAGCCAGCCTTTCCGTCAATGGGGTCGAAGGGAGCGGCAACGGTTCCGTAGCACTCGGCACTCCGCTCAAGATTTCCGGCGCGCTTCATTTCGCCGAACTGGACCTGGCGCGGCTTGCCGGCGCCCGCCCCGCCGCGCCGCAAGCAAAGGGCAAGGCAAGCAGCCCCGAACCCAAAGACGCGCCGCTGGACCTGTCGTCACTTCGCACGATCGATGCCTCCATCAAGGTCGATGCGGAAAGGCTCGGCTATGGACGCGTTTTTGCGGGACCGGTGGCTACGACCCTGGTGATCTCCGAGGGTGTGGCGAGCCTCGACCTTCCCGAAAGCCCGTTCTATGGCGGCCGGATGGCCGCAAGTCTGAAGGCGGACGGCACCGGAGAGCAAGCTTCGATCGCTCTCAAGGCCTCGATCGCCGGCGCCTCGGCCGCCCCGCTGTTGATCGACCTCGCGAACTTCAAGCATCTCGAGGGCGCACTCCAGGCCCAATTCGACATCGCGGGGGCTGGCGCAACGACCGGCGCGCTCAAGCGCGCGCTTCAGGGCTCGGCAAACGTCCGCTTCTCCGACGGGGCGATCCGCGGCATCGACGTCGCCGACGTCTACAACAACCTCGTCGGCCTCATGTCGTCCGGCTTCAAGCAGAACGAGAACAAGGCGACGGGCTTTACCGAACTCGGCGCATCCTTTGCCATCGAGAACGGCGTCGCGCGAACCGAAGATATCAAGCTCATCGGTCCGCTGGTGCGCATGAGCGGCAGCGGTGAGGCAAACCTTCCGGACGACCAGCTGAACTTCCGCCTGGATCCGCGCGTCGTCGCATCGCTCGAAGGCCAGGGCGCCGACATCGCAACCGAAGGCATCGGCGTGCCCGTGATGATCGAGGGCTCCTTCGCCGCCCCCCGCATCTATCCCGATCTGTCAGGCCTGCTGAAGAACCCGGACGCTGCACTTTCGGCGCTGAAGAAGCTCGGTCTGCCCACGGGCAAGCTGAAGCTCGACGAGCTTCTCTCCGGCGGCGGGAAGGCCGGAACGATCCGCGACATCATTGGTGGCGCGATCGGCAAGCCGCAGAAAGAGGGCGGGGACCAACTCTCCATCGAAGAGATCATCGGTGGCAAGGCGGCAGAGGGCAGCGAAACGCCGCCCGCTCCGCCGGCTGAAGAGCAAGCCGTGACACCCGAGGTGCCCGCCGAACAGCCGGCACCGGAGGCCCAGCAGCTCGACCAGCAACCGGCCGCTGAAACGGAGCAGCCGCAGGAGGAAGGCGGCACCCTGGGAAAGCTGTTCAACCAGCTTCTGCAGTAGCCGTTATATAAAGTGTCTGCGATCGCCGATCCGGCGGCCCATGTGGCCGCCGAAAGGCGTCACCCCAGGAGCTCGTATTTGCGAAGGATCGCTGCGATCTGCGCGTCCTGCTCTGCGTTCGGAAGCAGCGCCGGCTGGCGGCTGGCGCCGACAGAGGCGTCCTGCAGAAACAGTGCGCGCTTGACCATGGCCGGAGCGAAGCCCAGGGCGTAGAGGTCCGTGCGGAAGGCGGCGAATATCGCCTGCTGCTTTTCGGATTCACCGATCTCGCCTGCATTGAAGGCGTTCAGGATGTCCGCAAGCACGTGCGGCATGGCGTTGCCGAGGCCCGAAATGCAGCCGGCCGCACCGTTTTGCAGCGCCCAGAGCACGAGGTGGTCAGGGCCGGAATAAACCTCGAAACCGTCGACTTCCTTGGCAACCTGCAGATAAGCCTCCAGCGTCTCCTTTGCGCCGCCGGAATCCTTGATGCCGGCAATGTTGCCGTGGCCGGCGAGTGTGCGCGCCGTGTCGGGCTCGATGTGGTTCTGCGTGCGGGCCGGAATGTCGTAGAGGTAGACGGGTGTCTTCACGGCATCGGCCACGGTCGAGAAATGGCGGACAAGGCCATCCTGAGTGCAGGCGATGAAGAACGGCGTGATCACCGCAATCCCGTCGACGCCGATCCTGTCGAATTCGCGCGCGAGCTTCACCGTCTCGAAGGTGGCCGGCATGCCCGCATTGACGATCACCTTGACGCGACCGCCGACCTCGTCGACCACCTCCTCCGTCAGGCGCACCTTTTCCTCGAAGGTCAGGGCGGTGAAGTCACCGTTGGTTCCGGCACACATGATGTTGTTACCGGCTGCGACCTGGCGGCGAACCTGGGCGCGTGTCGCCTGGTAGTTGATGGTCTCGTCCTCGTTGAAACAGGTCACGAGGGCAACGAAGGCTTGCTTGGTCATGCGGGTATTCCTTTGAATGGGCGCGCCTCAGGACGCGCGCTGAAGACGGGCGGCGCGATGAGCGGCCTGGACGTCGGGATCTGGGTCGAGGCCGGCGGCGAGCAGCGCACGCGTATAGTCTTGCTGCGGCGCGTCGAACACCTCGCGCACCGTGCCGAGCTCGACGATGTTGCCCTTCTGCATGACCATGACGTGGTCGGCGAAGTCGCGGACGACCGGCAGGTCATGGGCGATGAAGATGAAGGCGATGCCCATTTCCTTGCGCAGCCGGTCGAGCAGCGCGATCACCTGCGCCTGCACCGAAACGTCAAGCGCCGAGACCGCCTCGTCGCAGATGATGAGCTGCGGCTCGAGCGCAAGCGCGCGGGCGATGGCGATACGTTGGCGCTGGCCGCCGGAGAACTGATGCGGGTAGCGGCCCATGTGCTCCGGGCCGAGACCGACCTGCACCAGAAGTTCGGCGACGCGCTCGCGCCACTTCGCCTTGGGCAGGATATCCGGATGGATGACCCAGGCCTCGGAAATGAGCTGGTAGACGGTCATGCGCGGATTGAGCGACTGCGTCGGGTCCTGGAACACCATCTGCAGGTCGCGGCGCAGCTTGTAGAGTTCGGCAGGCGACATGGTGAAAAGATCGCGGCCCTTCCACAATGCACTGCCGCTATCCGGCTCGTCGAGACGCAGCAGGATACGCGCCAGCGTCGACTTGCCCGAGCCGCTTTCACCGACGACGGCCATGGTCTCGCCGGGCATGAGATCGAAGGATAGACCCTTCAGCGCCTCGAAGGAGCCATAACGCTTGCGCACGTCGCGAACGGAAAGGACGGGCTCGGCGCGGGCGGCCGGCGCATGCATCTCGCCCTTGCCGGGGGCGGCGGCAATCAGCTTCTTCGTATAGGGATGCTGCGGGTTCTTGTAGACCTCGCGCACGGTGCCGGCCTCGACCAGAACGCCTTTTTCCATCACCACCACGCGATCGGCGATCTCGGCGACCACACCGAGGTCGTGGGTGATGATGAGGACCGCCATCCCGGTCTCCCGCTGCAACTCCTCGAGCAGGGCGAGCACCTCGGCCTGCACGGTGACGTCGAGCGCAGTCGTCGGCTCATCGGCGATCAGGAGGTCCGGTCGGAGCGCCAGCGCCATGGCGATCATGACGCGTTGGCGCTGGCCGCCGGAGAATTCGTGCGGGTACTTGTCCAGCGAGCGCTCGGGGTCGGGGATACCAACCCGGGTCAACAGCCGCAACGCCTCGGACGCGGCTTTCGTCGCATCCGTTCCGTGGGTGGTCAGCGCCTCGCGGATCTGCCAGCCCACGGTATAGACCGGGTTGAGATGGCTCAGCGGGTCCTGGAAGATCATCGCGATACGGCGTCCGTTGACCTTGCGCCTTTCCTGCGACGGCATCGTCAACAGGTCGACACCGTCCAGCAATATCTCGCCCGAACTGATACGCCCCGGCGGCATGTCGATCAGGTTCATGATCGCCGAGGAGGAAACCGACTTGCCGGAGCCGCTCTCGCCAAGGATTGCGAGCGTCTCGCCACGGTCGAGATGGTAGGAGATGTTGCGAACCGCTTTCACAACGCCGACTGCCGTGTGGAACTCGACCGACAGGTCGCGGACTTCGAGGAGATGGTCAGCCATTCTTGCGACCTTTCATTTCGAGACGCCAGCGCTGCACCGGATCGAGCGCGATGCGCAGCCAGTTCGACAAGAGGTTCAACGACATGGTGGTAAGGATGATCGCAAGGCCGGGCCAGAACGAAAGCCACCATGCGTTGGTGAGGTACTGGCGTCCCTGCGAGATCATCAGGCCCCAGGTGATTTCCGGAGGCTGGATGCCGATACCGAGGAACGAGAGCGCGCTTTCGGCCAGCATCACATAGGCGAAGTCGAGCGTCGCAAGCGTCGTCAGCGTCGGCAGCACCACCGGCAGGATGTGGCGGAAAAGGATGCGCTTGTTCGATGCGCCCATCACGCGGGCCGCCTGCACGAACATGCGCTCGCGAATCTCCAGCACTTCGGCGCGTGTGGTTCGCAGGTAGACCGGGATGCGGGTGATCGCCAGCACCAGCATGAGGTTCAGGACCGACGAGCCCAGAATATAAAGTACGATGACGGCAATCAGCAGCGACGGGAAGGACATGATGACGTCCGCGAGCCGCATGATGATCTGATTGACGCGCGGCGAGGAGAAGCCGGCGACAAGACCGAGGAAGGTGCCAACGGTTGCCGAAAGCGCGACGGCACCGGCGGCCACCATCAGCGTGTTCTGGGTGGCGACGATGATGCGGGCAAGCAACGGCCGCCCGAGGGCATCGGCACCCATCCACCAGACCCAGCCCCGCTCCCAGTCGAAGGGTACGGCATTGCGGCCTCTGAGGTTCTGCTTGGTCGCGAGATCGCCGAGCCAGGTCGGCCCGATGATTGCGAGGATGAGAACGAAAAGCAGGAAGATCGCAGCGCAAAGCGCGAACTTGTCGGCAAGCAGCATGCGGAACATGCGGGTCGCAAAGCCCGGTTCTTCGGCGATGACGGTATCGGCGGTCTGAAGGGTCATGGTCGCCTCCTCAGTGCCGGATGCGCGGATCGAGCAGCGCGTAGGCCAAATCGATCAGCAGGTTCATGAGGAAGATCGCCAGCGCCGTGACGAGGATGGCGGCGAGCACGACGTTGAAATCGCGCTGCAGAATGGAATCGATCATCAGCTTGCCGACGCCCGGAAACCCGAAGATGGTTTCGACGATCACCGCGCCGTTCAGAAGGCTCGCGGCCTGGTCGCCGATGACGGTGATGACCGGCAGCATGGCGTTACGCAACGCATGCACGAAGATGATCGGCCCGGATTTGACGCCCTTGGCGCGCGCTGTCTTCACATAGGCCGAAGAAAGCGCCCCGATCATCGAGCCGCGCACCACCTGTACGATGATGCCGAAAGGCCGGATGAACAGGACCGAGATCGGCAGGATCCAATGTAGCAACGACCCCGTGCCCGAAGTCGGCAGCCAGGCGAGGTTTACCGAAAAGACGACGATCGCGACGATGGCGATCCAGAAATCGGGAACGGAGGCGCCCACCAGCGAGATCAGCGAGGAGAGCCGGTCGAAGAAACCGCCGGCGCGGAAAGCGGCGAGCGAGCCGACGATAATTGCGGCACCGGCCACCAGCGTCATGGTGATGACGGCGAGCCAGAGCGTCCAGGTGAAGGCCTCGAGCACGACATCCAAGGCAGGGCGGGCCTTGCGCAGGGACTCGCCGAAATCGCCGGTGACGACGTCGCCGACATAGCGAGCGAACTGAACCAGCATGGGATCGTTCAAGCCATGCAGTTCGCGAAACTGCGCCTTCATCTCTGCGGAGGCTTCGACCGGCAGGAACAAGGCGGCCGGATCACCCGTCAACCGCGACAGGAAGAAGACCATGACGAGCAGCCCGACGAGCGAGATCAGACTGGCCACGGCGCGTTTTCGAACGAATTTCAGCATGGCGCCCTCGAAGAAATCCGGCGGCGGGATCATCCCACCGCCTTGATTGCTGTTGTGACTGGCGAACCGATCGTTCGCCAGGGCAGATTACTTGATCTTGATCTCCGAGAGCTGCAGCGTCCCGTTTGTCGCCATCGTCGGCTTGAAATCGAGCCGCTCGGAAACGCGGGAGAAGCCTACCATGTGGAAGAGCAGGACGTCGGCAACGACGTCGTCGTGCAGATAGGCGATCAGCTCCGACCAGAGCTTGGCCCGCTCTTCGCCGACGGCAGCCGATGCACGCTTGATCAGGTCATCGACCTTCGGATCGGAGAAGCCGGACTGGGTGCCGTCTGTCGCGTATTTGAAGAACATCGAGAACGACGGATCGCCCTTGGAATTGTCGTGCATGGCAGCGACAATCTGCGGGCCGCGGCCTTCCTTGAAGGGCTTCGAATAGTACTGCTCGTGCTCGGCAACCTCGACGAACTTCAGGTCGACCTTGAGGCCAACTTCCTGAAGCTGCGCCTGAATGGCCTCCATGATCTCGGTCACGTTGGGGAAGTTTGCCGAACGGGCGATGATGGTGATCGGCGTATCAACCTTCACGCCATCAGCCTTGGCTTCCTCAAGCAGCTTCTTTGCGCCTTCCGGATCGTAGGGGAAGACCTTGACGTCGGGGTTCCAGCCGAGCGTCGGCGGCGGTACGATCGCGGTGGCAAGCAGCGCGCTTTCGGGAACCAGGGTACCGAGGAAGGCCTGGCGGTCGATGGCGATGTTGAGCGCGCGGCGGACACGAACGTCGTTCAGCGGCTCGATGTTGTGATCGATGCGCAGGTAGACGGTTTCGCTGTCGAGGTAGGAAAAGTCCGTTGCCGGGTTCGTGGCGTCGAGCTGCGAGATCGACGGCGAAAGGTCGGCTTCGCCGGTCTGCACCATGGCTGCGCGCACCGACGGGTCGGCGCGGAAAAGATAGGTGGCTTCCGTCACTTCCGGCTTTGCGCCCCAATAGTCGTCACGGCTGGTCAGCACGATCTGCTGGCCCGGGGTCCAGTTGGTCAGCTTGTACGGACCGGTACCGACCGGTTCGCGTACGAATTCGAGCGGCGTTTCCTCCGGCACGATGGTGACGAGAGACATCAGCAGCGGCAGAATCGGCTGAACCGGATCGGCCTTGAAATCGATCGTGTAATCGTCGACGACGGTCGGCGTTACCGTGATGCCGCCGAAGTAACGGCGCGATTCACAAGCGTTCTTGTCGCTCATAATGCGGTCGAAGCTGTGCTTGACGTCCTTCGCATCGAAGGTCGTGCCGTCGGAGAACTTGACGCCCTGGCGCAGATGGAAGCGCCAGCTGCCGTCGGCATTCTGCTCCCACTTTTCCGCCAGGCGCGGCATGACGCCCTTGTCGCCGCGGACGTCGAGTTCGGTCAGCGTTTCGCTGACGTTCTGCATGATGACGCGACCGATGTTCGAGCGCGTCGCCATGCAGGGCTCGAGCAGGTCCGCTTCCTCGGCCAGCACGATCTTGATCGGCCCGGATCCCGCAAAAGCGGGCGACAGGGCCGATCCCAGCATGAGTGCACTCAAGACCAATAGTTTCTTCACGGCATTTCCTCCCTAGTGAAATTCGTTCAGCCGGATGTTGCTTTTCCGGATCGCGCGGCGATCAGCGCCGCACAACCGATGAGCCCGCCGCCGCAAAGGGTGGTGAGGGCGATGTCTTCACCAAACAGCGCGAAGCCGCCGAGCGCCACGAGCGGCAGGCGCAGAAAATCGACCGGCGCGACGATCGTGGCCGGTGCGAGCGAAAAGGCATGGGTCATCATGCCCATGCAGGCGGTTCCGACGACGCCCTGCAGCGCCAGAAGCGTCATCTCTCTCGACCCCGGCATGGACCAGAAAGGCAGAGCGAAGAGAAGCGCGATCGGGACGGTCAAAAGAAGGTTCCAGACGACAAGCGTCGAAGTCTTATCGCCCTTCGACATGGACTTCAGGATCAACTGAATGGTCGACTGCAGCACAGCGCCCGTCAGCGCGAGAAGGATCGCAAGACTGAAACCGGTTCCGGAGGGACCAATGATCAGCATCGCGCCGCCGAAACCAAGCGCCACCGCGCCGATCATCGCCGGCCCGGGCTTTTCACCCAGCGCCAGCGCGGCGCCGAGCAACAGGAAGATCGGCGAGGTAAAGGCGATGGCCGTCACGTCGGCAAGCGGGCCCCAGCTGAATGCGGCGAAAAAGGCGACCATGGCGAGCAGCTTGAAGCCGGCACGGACTGCATGCTGACGCAAGGGGTGGCTCGACCTGAGCACGGACGGGCGCAGGGCGACCCAAGGCAAAAGGATGACCGCGCCGAAGAAAGCGCGGAAGAAGCCGATGACGAAGGGATGCACGGCACCATTCAGCGCTCGCACGATCACCGCGTCGAGTGCTGCCAGGATCGCGGCACCAACCGCGAACATGACTGCCATCTTAGCCCCCCGAGGGCTGGCTTCCGGCATGAGATCCTCCTCCCCGGCATCCTCTCGCCGGCTTGTCCAGACCATCCACTTTTCACCTAAGTTTGTCAAATTAATTCGTGATGTAAAATTCGTTCCATGATTTTTATTCGAAAAATACAATATATATCAATATGTTAATTAATCCGAAGAGGATGAAATCTCACATTTGTAACTTTATCAAACTTGACAACTTTGAGAATTTGGCGATTTTCAAAGCACAGAGGAGGAGCCCATGGACCCTGAAGAAATCGCCAGCAACATGAATGGCCAGCTTCAAACCGCGTCGCCCGGGCGCACGGAAGCGCTGTTGCCTTCGCCGATGATCCAAAACCATGCCGCCTTCCTGCATCTGCTTTCAGACGGCGCGCTCGTCTGCGCCTGGTTCGGCGGCACGCTCGAAGGCAAGTCGGATATCTCCATCTTTGCTTCCGTTCTGCCGAAGGACGCGACGCAATGGGGACCGCCACAGCACCTGAGCTTCGACAGCGCGCATTCGGAGCAAAACCCGGTGCTCTTCAACGCGCCCGACGGCAGGCTCTGGCTCTTCCACACCTCCCAACCCTCAGGCAATCAGGATGAGTGCCGGATCCGGATGGCGGAGGTCCGCCGCGATGCTTCCGACCCGCTGGTACTAACGACCAGCGAAGGCCGCTATCTGGACCTTCCCCGTGGCTGTTTCATCCGCGCGCCCCTCGTGGTGCGCAGCGACGGCGCGTGGTTGCTGCCGATCTTCCGCTGCGTCCAGCGCCCTGGCCAGAAGTGGAACGGAAGCCACGACACGGCAGCCGTCGGCATTTCGCTTGATCAGGGAGCGACGTGGCAGCTGGAGGAACTGGATCAGTCCATTGGCTGTGTGCACATGTCCCCGGTGTCGCTCGGCGATGGTCGCCTTGCCGCTCTCTTCCGTCGGCGGCAGGCCGACTGGGTCTACAGGACCGAGAGCCTCGATGAGGGCAGATCCTGGTCCGTGCCCGAGGCTAGCGACGTCCCGAACAACAACTCCTCGATCGCCGCCCATAGCCTCAACGACGGCCGGATCGCGATGATCTGCAATCCCGTCAGCGCAGCCGACACCGCCGAGCGGCGCGCCTCGCTCTATGATGAACTCGGCGAGGACGACAACCGCCCCGACGCCGACCCTACGGGAGGCTGCGTGCCGATCTGGGGCGTCCGGCGCGCGCCGGTCGCCCTCTGCCTCTCCAAGGATGGCGGCAAGACCTTTCCCGTCCGTCTGCTGATCGAAGACGGCCCCGGCACCTGCCTTTCCAATGACTCGACCGACGGCCGCAACAAGGAAATGTCCTATCCGTGGCTGCTCGAGGGGCCGGACGGCACCATGCACCTCGCCTACACCTACCACCGGCGCGCCATCAAATATGTTCGCCTGGCCCCTGGCTGGGACCACGCCGACCAACGGAGACC
>NZ_JAEPRP010000100.1:0-26198 GCF_016652895.1 Ensifer sp. SSB1 | reverse complement strand
CGACCGTATTCCGGTGAAGCCGCTTCCGGCCGGCACCTCGCATCGCGGCAAGGCCGACGTCATCGTGCTGATGAGCGAATCCTTCTGGGATCCGACCCGCCTGCCGAACGTCAAGCTGTCGCCCGATCCGATGCCGACGATCCGCGAAATGCAGTCGGGCAACGTCTTCTCGCCGGAATTCGGCGGCATGACCGCCAATGTCGAGTTCGAAGCGCTGACCGGTTTCTCGAACGCCTTCCTGCCCTACGGCAGCATTCCGTATCAGCAGTACATCCGCAACCCGATCCCGTCGCTCGCCACGTTCTTCCGCGGCGAAGGCTATGTCTCGCGCGCCATCCATCCCTTCCAGAGCTGGTTCTGGAATCGCACCGCCGTCTACAAGGCCTTCGGTTTCGACATGTTCAAGTCGGAAGAGAACATGCCGCCGATGCAGAAGCGCGGCATCTTCGCCTCGGACGAGTCGCTGACCAACGAGATCATCCGCCAGGCCGACGCGATGGACGACCCGTTCTTCTTCTTCGCCGTCACGCTGCAGGGCCATGGCCCCTATGAGGCCAACCGCTACGCGAAGAACACCATCAAGATCGAGGGCGACCTGCCCGAGGCCGACCGCCAGGTGCTCGCCACCTATGCGCAGGGCATCAAGGAAGCCGACGACAGCCTGAAGAAGCTGATGGACTGGGCCAAGAAGCGCGACCGCGAGACGGTCATCGTGCTCTTTGGCGACCACCTGCCGCCGCTGAACACCGTCTATACCAGCACCGGCTTCATGAAGGGCGTCACCGCAGAGCGTAAAGGTTCGAAGGATCAGATGAAGGCGCAGCACGAAACGCCGCTCGTCGTCTGGTCGAACAAGACAGGCCCGAAGAAGAACGTCGGCACCATCAGCCCAGCCTTCCTCTCCTACCAGATCCTCAAGCAGTCCGGCTACGAGCACCCCTACTACACCGGGTTCCTCGGCAAGGTGTACGACCAGTACCGCGTCGTCGACCGCTACATGCTGATCCGCAAGAACGGCAAGGAGGTCGCCGAGTGGTCGCGCCAGCCGAAGGTGCCGGCACTGCTGCGTGACTACCGCTTCCTGCAGCACGACATGATGTTTGGCGACCGTTTCTCGACCGACCGGTTCTTCAAGTCCCACGCCGACCTCTTCGCGAGCGCGGCCGAGACCCACTGATCCATCGAAGCCGGACCGGCTACACCTGGTCCGGCTCTCGTATTTGCGGGGCAATACCGCTTCTCGCGGACAGAAAACCGCTACGGACTTTTTCTGGAAATGCTCTAGATTTTCTCCGTCCAACCCCGGAGATCGTCATGCCGCATTTCAACAATTTCTCACAACAGCTCTTCGGCAAGCCGCTCAGCGAACTCGGCGAAATCGAGCGCCGCATACTCGCCCACGCGCGCGAGCGGCGCCCGCTGACCACCGATACCAATGCGGCTTTCGCAGCCCGGCAGACCTTCGGCGACAGGCTCGCAGACAGCATTGCCCGGGTCGGCGGCTCTTGGACCTTCATCCTTGCCTTCTGTGGCTTCCTCGTCTGCTGGGTGATCGTGAATTCGCTGCTGCTCCTGGCTGGAGCGTTCGACCCCTACCCCTATATCTTCCTCAACCTGGTGCTTTCCATGCTCGCCGCCCTGCAGGCGCCGATCATCATGATGTCGCAGAACCGCCAGGCCGAACGTGACCGCTTCGCGGCGTCCAAGGACTACGAGGTCAACCTGAAGTCCGAAGTCGAACTCATCGCCCTGCACCACAAGGTCGACGACGTATTGCTGCGCGAGATCTCGGAACTGCGCGCCGACCTTGCAACGCTCAATCGCCAGCTCGAACACTACCGGTCATCGCCCGGGCAGGACTGAACGCCCAGCCAGTCTGATCCCTGGTGCCGCCCCAAAACGGGGTATCTCAGCGGTTTTGCAGCCATCTCCGAGTTCGCTATTTCGGGGGTATGACAGGCAAAAACTCGCTTACTTTCATAAACACCAAATCAACCGTGAATACGCGTTTTGCAACATGTGCGAAAAGTATGACGATTCAACAACTTATCGGAGTATGAGAAAATTAATATTTGAGGACCATCGTGTAGGTGCAGGGACATTTGAAAAACACAGCAACGTGGGTACGCGGAGATGCTGCAATGTCCAACTTCAAGCGCCTTACAGGCCGCCAAGATGGCGCCGCTGCAATCGAATTTGCAATCATAGCGCCACTCTTCTTCCTTTGCGTGCTGACCTTGATCGCCTACGGCGTCTACCTCAGCACAGCCCATTCCATCCAGCAAATCGCCGCAGATGCCGCGCGTACGGCCATCGCCGGACTATCGGAAAACGAGCGTGAACGCCTCGCGACCGACTACATCCGGCGCACGACGATGGATCAGGCCTTCATCAAATCCTCGCACATGACCGTCACCGTCAAGGCCGACGCCAACAACGCCAACCAGTTCACGGTGCGGATCAAATACGACGCCGCCGACCTCCCGATCTTTAACCTTTTCACATTCGCCATGCCGAGTAGCCAGATAGAGCGCTTTGCAACCATAAGGGTCGGAGGGGTCTGAGATGTCGTGGAATTCAACGCGCTTGCCTGCATTGCTCCGATCACGAGACGCCAATGTGGGAATCTCCGCTGCCCTTGTCATGCCATTGGTCGTCACCTCCATGGCACTTGGCATCGACTACGGCTATCTGACTGTCCAAAAGCGGGAGATGCAGTCGACGGTCGACCTGGCCGCGATTGCTGCAGCGGCCAACATCTCGTCCGCCGAAAAGGCCGTCCTCAACCACTTCTCCAACAATGGCCTCAACTACGCAGTCGCAACGCCAAGCGGCTTGATGACGGCGGATGGCAAGGTGCTGCCATTGAGCGATGTCGGCACGGGAAAGGTCGACGGCGTCGCCACACTGACGCGCGGTCGCTACGTCCCCGACCCTTCGGTCGATGCCGGACAGCGCTTCATCAAGGACGCCACGCCGACCGACGCCGTGCAGGTTCTGCTGGAAAAGAAAGGCAAGATCTTCCTTGCCTCCATCTTCAGTGCGCCACCGGATCTCAACGTCGTCGGTACGGCCGCCAGTTCCAAGATTGCCGCGTTCTCCGTCGGCTCACGCCTCGCCAGCCTGAACGACGGGTTGCTGAACTCGATCCTCGGCCAGATGCTCGGGACCACCGTCTCTCTCAAGATCATGGACTATGAGGCACTCATCAACGCCGACATCGACGTCCAGCCGTTCCTGAAGGTCGTCGCGACAAAACTCAACCTGACGGCCGCCTCCTACGAGGACGTGCTGAAGGCCAACCTGACCATACCGCAGCTACTCTCCTCGATGCGGCTCGTGCAGGGCCTGTCGGGCACCGTGACGGCCGCACTGAAGAGCATCGAGCTTTCGACAGCCGGCAACAGGAAGACCGTTACACTGGCGCAAATCCTCAATCTCGACCCGAAAAAGAGCCTGCAGGTCGATGCCGGCTCCGACTGGGTGATGAAGGTCGGCGCGCTGCAACTCGTCTCTGCGGCTGCCGCAATTGCCAATGGCGAAAACCAGATCGCGCTCAACGCCGTGACCGGGCTTCCCGGCATCGCCTCTGCCAAGGTCAAGCTCGCGATCGCCGAACCACCGGTGGAGACGCCAAGCCATCGGCTCGCAACACCGGGTGCAGCGGTGCGCACCGCGCAAACCCGCCTCGCCGTCGAAGTCAACGTCGATGGCCTTGCGGCCCTTGCCGGCATTCACATCCGGCTGCCGATCTATGTCGAACTCGCCTATGCCGAAGCGAAGCTTGCCGACATTCGCTGTTATGGCGGCACACCTGATAATGCAGCGGTCAGCGTGGACGCGGTACCCGGCGTAGCCGAGATTGCCATCGGCGACGTCGACCCGACCGTACTCTCCAACTTCTCGTCCGATGCCCGCGTGCAAAGAGCCCGCCTCGTCGATGCCCTCGTCGTCAAGATCGATGCGCTCGCTCATGTGGAGGCGCAGAACCTCAAGGCCTCGCGCCTGAGCTTCAGCCCATCCGAGATTGCGGCTCGATCGATCAAGAGCGTTTCCACGAAGGATATTCTCACCTCAACGACCCAGACGCTGCTGAACAAGCTCGACCTCAACATCCAGGTCCTGTTCCTCACGCTCGGCAGCCCCACGATCATCCAGCAGGCGCTGGCCCAGACCCTGGGCTCCGTCACCAAGCCGGTCGACGACCTGCTCTACAACCTGCTCCTGCTGGTCGGCGTCCGGGTCGGCGAGGCCGATGTGCGCGTCACCGGCGTCAAGTGCCAGCCGCCAGTTCTGGTTCAGTGATCGGGTTCAGTTGTACGTAAGGGGCGCCTGACGGTGGGAGGTCAGGCGCCCCTTTTGAACAAAATCGGTTGTTCGCACGTTATGGGCAGGCTAATCCTGCTATAAGGGGTAAGGCTGAAGGCGGTTGGCGACCGGGCAACTTGAAAAATCAAGAATCGGGCGAGCCGCGCAAGCATCGGGGGGTGTGCGCAGCAAATGCGTGTCGTGGCAGAGCATGAAGGCGTTGTACCGGCTGGTGCACTTGCCTTCACCGCAGAAGATTTTCGCAATCATCCGAACTTCCGGGCGATCCTTCAGGCGAGCGCGCGGGATCTCATGTCGGTGTTCGACATCTTCCCGCGGGTTGCCCGTCTCGTCGCCTCTCACCAGAAGTGGACGCTGAGCCAGGCTGTCTACACGCTGCATCTCGAGCGCGACCCGGGCAATCCGGAAACCGGCATCACGACTGCGCGCCTCCTGAAATTCATGCACGAAATGGGCGGCGCCAGCCGCAACACCGCTGCGGCCTTCATCGCCGAACTGCTGACCTACAAGCTGCTGCGCGATACGGATGGCGGCCGCGCCAAGAAGAAGGTGCGCCCGCTTGAGCCGACCGAAATCAGCGAAGGGGCGATGCTGCGCTGGTTCATGAGCCAGATGGGCACACTCGACCGCTTCGACGGCAAGGGCCGCCTTCAGCGCGTCGAAGCCGACCGGACTGTCTTTGAGCGCGCCCAGCCGATCGCGACCCGCCTCCTGCTGACTGATCAGCGGTGGAGCGAACCACCGGAAGCTGTGGCCGCCTTCGTCTGGACCGAATGCGGCGGCCTGCTGCTGGACGATCTGATGTCACGGCCAGACAGCCTGGAACCGGTCGATGGCAAGGTCTGGCTCGAAGCGAGCCTCTCGGAACTCGCCACGCACTACATGATCTCGAACACGCATATCAGGCGCATTTTCACCCGTGCTCAGGATGCGGGCCTCATCGGCCGCGCGGGCGAGGGCCAGCGCGGGCTGTTCTGGCTAGGCGAACGCCTGATCGACGAATATTGTCAGTGGCAATCGGTCAAGATGGCCGGCCTTGCCAATGGCTTCGAACAGGCGGTCCGGCAGGCAAAGACCGCGCCGGAGTGATCGCTCAACTGCGCCCAGCCGCATATTTCGGCAAGTCGTCGCTGATCTCGTAGAAGTCGCCCTGATCGTCGCAGAAGATATGATAGCCGGCCTTGAGCGCAGTCGGCTTCTCGAAGGAGCCGGCGAGGATCGAGGTGTAGTCCAGCCGATCCGCCTTCCAGAACAGGGCTGAGCCGCAATGCCGGCAAAAGCCGCGGCTGGCGCTCTCGCTCGCCCGGTACCAGGTGAGGTTCTCCGTCCCCTCCACCTCGAGATCCGCGTCCTGAACATTGGTCGCGGCATAGTAGAGGCCGGTCTGCTTCCGGCACTGGCCGCAATGGCAATAGATCAGCTCGCGCAACTCGCCACGCGCGGTAAAGCGCACTGCCCCGCAAAGACAGCTTCCCTTGTGAACGTCCGGCATTGTCCTCCCCCCAAAGCGAAAGTCGTGGTGCATCACCCTGTCATGAGGTCGATCCGGCGGCACGATCACGCGCGGCGTATCCTGCTCCAGACACGAAAATGCCGGGCCAGCTTCCAGAGCCGGCCCGGCATTGTCAAATTCAAAACTCCCAAACGATGTTCAGAAAACCTGAACGATGCCAGGGATTTAGATCAGCCGTTGACGACCATCTTCTTCTCGTCGCGACCGCCCTTCATGCGTTCGGCGAGCAGGAACGCGAGCTCCAGCGCCTGGTCCGCATTGAGGCGCGGATCGCAATGGGTGTGGTAACGGTCGGCAAGATCGTCGCCGGAAAGCGCACGTGCACCACCCGTGCATTCCGTCACGTCGTTGCCGGTCATCTCGATGTGGATGCCGCCCGGATGCGTGCCTTCGGCGCGGTGGATCTGGAAGAAGCTCTCGACTTCCGACAGGATCCGCTCGAACGGGCGGGTCTTGTAGTTGTTGAGCGTGATCGTGTTGCCGTGCATCGGATCGCAGGACCAGACGACCTTCTTGCCTTCGCGCTCGACCGCACGGATGAGGCGCGGCAGATGCTCGGCTACCTTGTCATGGCCGAAGCGGCAGATGAGCGTCAGGCGGCCGGCTTCGTTGGCCGGGTTCAGAAGATCGATCAGCTCCAGCAGGCCATCGGCCGTCAGCGACGGACCGCACTTCAGGCCGAGCGGGTTCTTGATGCCGCGGCAATATTCGATATGCGCATGGTCGGGCTGGCGGGTACGATCGCCGATCCAGATCATGTGGCCAGAGGTGGCGTACCAGTCGCCCGAGGTCGAGTCGACGCGGGTCAGGGCCTGCTCGTAGCCAAGCAGCAGCGCCTCATGGCTGGTAAAGAAATCGGTCTCGCGCAGGCTCGGATGGTTCTCCGAGGTGATGCCGATCGCCTTCATGAAGTCCATGGTCTCGGAAATCCGGTCGGCGAGCTTGCGGTAGCGCTCGGCCTGCGGGCTGTCCTTGACGAAGCCGAGCATCCACTGGTGCACGTTGTCGAGGTTGGCATAGCCACCCATCGCGAAGGCGCGCAGAAGGTTCAGCGTCGCGGCCGACTGGCGGTAAGCCATGATCTGGCGTTCCGGGTTCGGAATGCGCGCTTCCTCGGTGAACTCGATGCCGTTGATGATGTCGCCACGGTAGGACGGCAGCGTTACATCGCCCTGCTTCTCGACACCCGACGAGCGCGGCTTGGCGAACTGCCCGGCGATACGGCCAACCTTGACCACCGGCTGCTGCGCGCCGAACGTCAGAACGACGGCCATCTGCAGGAAGGCACGGAAGAAGTCGCGGATCGTGTCGGCGCCGTGCTCGGCGAAGCTTTCGGCGCAGTCGCCGCCCTGCAGCAGGAAGCCGCGGCCTTCGGCAACATTGGCAAGGGCGCTCTTCAGACGGCGCGCTTCACCCGCAAACACCAGCGGCGGATACTTCGCGAGGCGCGCTTCGGTCGCCTCAAGCGCTGCCAGGTCCGGATAGTCCGGCACCTGCTGGATGGGTTTTTGCCGCCAGCTGTTTGGAGTCCAAGTCTGTGCCATTTCGATCACCTGTTGTCTGCCGCGGTTCTGTCCGCGCGGGTCGCGCCCTGACGGCCGAAGGTGGCCGCCCGGTATTCGGAAATTTCACTCACATCCGCGTGCCCTGCCCCGGACGCTGAGCCCGGCCTCGTGCCCACCCAAGGCGGAAACGCCGCGGAATGCGGGCTTATAGACGTTAAGGAAACGCTTGGAAAGCCATCCTACCAGAATTCATTGCTTTGCAGCATGCATGGGGCGCAAGGATATGTCCGGCGAGCGCACAATCCTGAAAGTCAGAGCCCATATATCGAAAGAACTATGCGCGGTTTCAATGAGATAGCGGCGTCAGCACGCCTCGACAGTAGCTGTGTGGCGGCGCTACGGAGATAGGCAACAGTCCGTTCACCGATCGTGTCCGAAGGCCCGCGGCCCGCAGCGGCAGGCCGTCGCCTCCCAGTGCGCGCCTGCCGGCGTCGCAGCTGGACGCGTCGGGTGAGCCTCCGGCCTCAGCCGACGAGACAGCAGGAACGAGAAGATCGGCAGCACCCAGTGCAGGCCGCGCCATTCCGGTCCGTCAAGCGGATCATCCAGGCCGTTGCGTTTCTCGCGGCGGCGTTCGTGTCGCAGAACCGTCCACATGACCGCCCAATGTTCAAGCATGGTCTCGCCTCCTTTGCCTTGAGACACCGGGAGACCTAATGTCTGGGCGCGAAGCGTTGTAGGCGCACCGCTGAAAGGCGTCTTTCATCGGTGAACGGAAGCCAACGCGGACAACCCGCGTTACTACGAGACAGTGACCGCCATGGAGTGCTTATGGCCGAGGCAGCATGGAACGATTTGAAACTGTTCTATCACGTTGCGACCGAGGGCGGGTTGAGCGGCGCGGCCACGCGGACAGGCTTGAGCGCGCCAACCATCGGCCGTCGCATGCTCGCGCTCGAGCGCACGACCGGCAGGGTGCTCTTCATACGCAGCCAGCAGGGTTACCGCCTTGCCCACGACGGCCAGATCCTGTTCGAACATGTCCGTGCCATGCAGAATGCCGCCGAGAACATCTCCGATTGGCACCGCGATGCTTTTGCGCTGCCGATCGTGTCGGTCGCAAGCGACGCCTGGGTCTCAGGCTTCGTCGCCGATCATTCAACGGACATCCGGGCCTGGGGCGACGGCTTTCGCTTCTGCTGCAAGCACGTAGGTCACGGTTTCGACCTGACCTTCCGGGAGGCGGACGTCGCCGTGCTGCACGAACAGCCCCGCTCCGGCAACGTGGCGGTGCGCCGCTCGGTGAACATCGCCTATGCCGTCTATCGCGCCGGCAACATGCCGGAGCGTGACGACTTTCCCTGGATATCGATTGGCACCGAAGTTGCCGGCTCGCCGGCGGAGAGATGGGTCTTTGAAAACCGCGAGCAGCAGATCCACACCTGGACCGACAGCCCCGCCCTGCTCGTGCGGCTGATCCGCAATGGCGCTGGGCGCGGCGTGCTGCCTGCCTTTATCGGCGACGGTGATCCGCTCCTGCAGCGCGAAAGCGGACTGATCGACGGCCTGACGCATCCGTTGTGGATCGCGGCAAACGACGACGACCGCCGCCGCCCGGAAGTCCGGACGGTCATCGATCGCCTCGCCGATCTCTTCAAGCGCGAGGAAGCGCGGTTTGCAGGCGCATCCGCCTGAAGGTCAGACCCGCTCGCCCTTGCGGATGCGATAGGACGGCGAATACATCGTCACCAGTTCTTCCGCCGCCGTCGGATGCACCGCCATCGTCCTGTCGAAATCGTCCTTGGTGCAGCCGGCCTTCAGCGAGATGCCGAGCAGCTGCGCCATCTCGCCGGCGTCATGGCCAAGGATATGCGCACCGAGCACCTTGCGGTCGGCGGCATTGACGATCAGCTTCATGATCATTTTTTCCTTACGGCCCGAAAGCGTCGCCTTCATCGGCCGGAATTCGGCGCGATACACTTCCAACTCGTCGAAGCGGCGCGCCGCCTCTTCTTCCGTCAGGCCGACGGTGCCGATTTCCGGCTGCGAGAAGACGGCAGTGGCGATCAGGTCGTGATCCGGTGACACCGGATTGTTCTTGTATTCGGTCTCGATGAAGCACATGGCTTCGTGGATCGCAACCGGCGTCAGTTGCACCCGGTCGGTGACGTCACCAAGCGCGTAGATGCCGGCAGCGCTGGTGCGCGAAAATGCGTCGACGACAATCGCGCCGCGCTCGTCCGTGTTGACGCCGACTGCCTCAAGGCCCAGCCCCTTGGTGTTCGGCACGCGGCCGAGCGCCAGCATCACCTGGTCGACGACGAGATCGCCGTGCTTCATGGCGTGTGCGACGCGCTTGCCGTCGGCATCGAGGGTGACCGACTGGATGATGTCTTCGCAGAGGATGCGAATGCCCTTCTCCTCCATCGCCACATGCAGCCCGCGACGCAAATCCTGATCGAAGCGCGAGAGAATTTCCTTGCCGCGATAGATCAGCGTCGTCTCGACGCCGAGGCCGTGGAAGACATTGGCGAATTCGACGGCGATGTAGCCGCCGCCGGCGATCAGGATCGATTTCGGCAGTTCTGCGAGATCGAATGCTTCGTTCGACGAAATGCAGTGCTCGTGTCCCGGCAGCGCGTCATGCGGCGTCGGATGCCCGCCGACGGCGATCACGATGCGTTCGGCCGTCACGGTCTTGCCGCTGTCGAGCAGGCGAACCGTGTTCGGGCCGACGAGCTCGGCGCGCGTGTGCAGGATTTCGGCGCCCGCATTGTTCAGGCCCTTCTGGTAGAGCCCTTCGAGCCGGGTGATTTCCTGCTCCTTGGCAGCGACCAGCTTCTTCCAGTCGAATGTGCTCTCGCCGACCGACCAGCCGAAGCCGGCGGCGTCTTCGAAATGCTCAGAGAACTGCGACGCATAGACATAGAGCTTCTTCGGCACGCAGCCACGGATGACGCAGGTGCCGCCGTAGCGAAACTCTTCCGCGATCGCCACCTTCTTGCCGAGGCTCGCCGCCAGGCGCCCGCTTCTGACACCGCCGGACCCGCCACCGATTACGAAGAGGTCATAGTCGAACGCGGGCATGGGCAGTCTCCTGAAAGCAAGCGGGTCGGAATGGCGAAATGGAAGGCTTGCCGAACGATCGCGCGTTCGGCAAGCATTAGCGGCCAGCCGAAGGCCGCGCCGCAGGCACATATAGTGGTGCCACCGGCCAAAAGAAAAGCCCGGATCTCTCCGGGCTCCTCGAAACGTGATGAATGCCGCTGGCGCGCGATTATTGCGCCGGTGCCTGGACTGCGCCTTCGGCGGCCGGCTGCGTGCTGCCGACCTTGTCGTCGAGCGACTTGGTGGCTTCCTGGGTCAGATCGCGCGAAACGCCCGAGGCCCAGATGTCGGCGGCCTTCAGCAGTTCACGCGAGGCGATCGGACCGTCGTTCAGGAGCTTCTTGCCCGCAGCGGAACCGTAGAATTCCGTGATGGCGTTCAGCTCTTCCAGCGTAAAGGTCTTGGCATAGATCGTCGCGGCTTCGTTCTCGAGGTCCGCACGACGCGCGGCAAGAGCCAGCGCCTTGTCGTCGACCGTCGCAGTGATCAGTTCCTGATGGTTGGGCGAAGCCTGGATCAGGGTGTTCTTCAGCCGTTCAGCAAGGTTTGGCAGAATGTTGTCGAAGCTGTTGGTCACGCCGAGCGCTGCGATCGTCGCGCGCGCCGCCTTGATCTGCTCTTCGGAGACGTCCTGGGCCTGCACCGCCGGTACAGATGCGGAAAGCAGAACCGCGGTGGCAGCGAAAGTGCGGACAAGACCTGCGAGTTTGTTCATTTTTACCCTTGCTCCTGTGTTTGTCGCATGCTGCCCGGGCGATTGCCGCCGCCAGGCTCGCATGTATGGAAACCTGTTGTCTTTACCGCTCCCAGCCCAGTGTGGGCTGTCGGGAACCGGGTCAGGACGCAGTCAGAATGCGTGCCTTTTCCGGCCCTGCAATGATTGCCAGCGACGCGATATTGATGAAAAGCCCGTGCTCGACGACGCCGGGAATGGCATTCAGCTCTCCCGCGAGCGCATCTGCATCAGGAATACGGCCAAAAGATGCATCGAGAATGAGGTGTCCACCGTCGGTCTTGAAGGCGCCGTCATGCGATTGGCGCACGGCGATTTCGCCGGAAAGGCCGAGGCGCGAAGCGACTTTCTCGATCGCGATCCGCGTTGCCACCTGGCCGAAGGGATTGACCTCAATCGGCAGTTTGAAGGCGCCGAGAACGTCAACCACCTTCGATTCGTCGGCGATCACGATCATTCGCTGCGAAGCGCTTGCGACGATCTTTTCGCGCAGCAGTGCCCCGCCGCCGCCCTTGATCAGGCGAAGTTGGCCGTCGACCTCGTCGGCGCCGTCGATCGTCAGGTCAAGTTCCGGCAGCTCGTCGAGCGACTTCAGCGAAACGCCGAGCTCGAGGCAGAGCCGGGCCGTGCGCTCCGAGGTGGGAACACCTTCGATGCGGAAGCCCGCGGCGACCTTCTCGGCCAGCAGCCGGACGAATTCCTCCGCCGTGGAGCCGGTCCCGATGCCAAGACGCATGCCGTCTTCGACATATTCCAGAGCCGCAGCCGCGGCTTTGATTTTCATTTCGCGGGCGTCCATGCGCCAGTCGCTCCCTTGTAACTCCGACAGAGGCCTTTGCTGCAAACAGCGAACGACCTGCCCGTTTTCCGCTGAGACACTTACACGCCCGGCGACGCAAACAAAAGTCAAAATGAAATTGCCGCTAAGGAATCCGTAGCGCTTGCAACGTGCACGCCCCATTGCATTTGCCCATCACTTCGCCTACCCGAACGGCAACGTTTCCGGTGCCATGAGGTTTTTTCGGTGTCATCTCCCACAGTCGTCTTCGATCTCGATGGAACGCTCGTCGATACCGCGCCAGACCTGGTCGCGAGCCTCAACCATGCAGTAACTCAGGCCGGCATCGCGCCGGTCGGCTACGCCGATCTCACCCATCTTGTCGGGCATGGCGCGCGCGCCATGATCGAGCGCACCTTCGCACTTCGGCAAAAGCCCCTCGCTGAAGACGTGCTGGAATGGCAGCTCAAGGAGTTCGTCGATTTCTACCACGGCTCGATGCCCGGCGATTCGCTGCCCTATCCGGGGCTCGTCGACGCGCTCGACCGCCTCTCCGGCGCCGGCTTCAAGCTGGCGGTCTGCACCAACAAGCCTGAAAAGCTGGCAACGCGCCTGCTCGAACGCCTCGGGCTGATCGAACGCTTCGCCGCAATCTCGGGCGGCGATACCTTTGAAGTGCGCAAGCCGAATGCCGAGCACCTGCTGAGAACAGTCACCAATGCCGGCGGCAAGGCCGAGCGCTCGGTCATGGTTGGCGACAGCCTCAACGACATCCTGGTCGCGCGCAACGCCGCGGTACCCTCGATCGCGGTTCCCTTCGGCTATTCGGACGTCCCGGTCGAAAGCCTCGAGCCGACCAAGATCATCGGTCACTTCGACGAACTGACGCCGGACCTGGTCTCGGCACTGCTCGAAACCCGGTAACAGAACAGAAAAAAGGCCGCTCGAAGCGGCCTTTTCTTTTTCGTCTACCTTAGCCTTCGGCCCTGCGGGCGCCCCGCGTCGCATCAAAGGCGCGGTTCATGTACATGTCGCGCTCGTAGACGTCGTTGAAATATTCGACGACGCCGTCCTTGTTCGGCCAGGCCGTGAAGTAGGCGACATAGACCGGCACCTTCACCGGAACCTGCAGCGCCTTGTTGCGGCCGCCGGCGATCTCCTTGCCGACATCCTCGACACTCGTTCCAAGCACCGCCGCCGCCATCCGACGCGGGTCGGCAAGCCGCACGCAGCCGTGGCTGAGCGCGCGGTTGTCGCGCTTGAAGAAGCTCTTCGAGGGCGTGTCGTGCATGTAGATCGCATGTGCGTTCGGGAACAGGATCTTCAACTCACCAAGCGCATTGTCGCTGCTCGGCGGCTGGCGCACTGCAACCGAAGCGGTCGAGCCGTTCCAGTTGACCGATGCGGAAGGAACCGGCCGGCCGCCGACCTCCACCTGATAACCCATGCGATCGAGATAGTTCGGGTCGCTGCGGAGCTTCGGCAGCATCTCGTTGACGATGATCGACTGCGGCACGCCCCAGTACGGATTGACCTCGACGGTCTGGATCTCGTCCTGGAAGAAGTAGGTCTGGTTCGTCTTCGAGCCGACGACGACACGCATCGAGAACTGCTCGGCACCCTTGTCGGTATAGGTGGCCGTGAAGGCCGGCTGATTGATGAAGACGTAGCGATCGCCAAGCCCGTCCGGCAGCCAGCGCGCCTGCTCCATGGCAATCTCGAGCTTGTTGATCTTGTTCGCCACGCTGTCGCCGCCCGTCAGCAGGCGCACCGACGCCTGGCCGACGACGCCGTCAGCCTTCAGCCCGTGTTCCTTCTGGAAGGCTTCGACCACGGTTACCAGTTCCGGCGTGTATTCCGGCGTTCCCTGGTACGCCGCAAGAACCGTCGCGTGTTCGGCCTTCAGCGCTTCTGATCCGCGCAGGCGGATGCCGGCAATCACGTTGGCAAGCTCAGGATTGCTCTGGCCCGGTTTCAACAGCGTGTCCGGCGCGATCTCGACGCGCTGTTCGGCGCCCGTCTCCGCCCGCAGCTTCTCCAACGCGACGGAGAGTGCGGCAAACTGAGCGCTCTTCGGATTCTGGTCGTTGAGAAGCTTGGCGACATCTTCGCTCGCCGACAGCTTGTCGAGAAGCGGCGCGAGTTCGACCGTCTTGCGCTTGAAGTCGTGGTAGCCGGAAATCTTGTTGGGATCGATACGGCCACGCACGGTGTCCTGTGCGTAGGTCAACGTCGCGGCCGACAGCGAGATCTCGAACTGCAGCAGTTCCTTTTCGCGGGCGATCATGTCGCCGCGATCGAAGGTGTCCGACGGAACGTTGACGGCGTAGTCCTGCGGGTCGAGGCCGACCTTGGCGGCGTCGGCGAGAACGGCAATCGCCGCCTTCGCCTTGGCATTCACTCCTTCGGCGCCAATCCAGATGTAATCCATGCGGGCGCCGTAGTGGGCCTCGACCGCCTTGGCGACGTCGCCCGAGGCACGCACGTTGATGCCGGGAAGGAACTGCCGCGCATCGGCCAGCGGCATACGCAGCATCGGCGGCAACGCGTCGTTGCGAACGGAACCGGTGACGACGGGATCGAGCAGCTTGTCGGTGGCGATCCGGCGCAGCGCCTCGGCCTTGTAGGTGTAGTACTTCGGTCCGGTGACCTTCGGCAGCGGCTTGGCAACCATGTTCTGCTGCGGGTCGATCATCCCGCCCACGCCTGGGAGCGGCTGGGCAGGCTGGGTCTGTTCGGCGGAATCAGATTTCTTTCTGCCCGCCCGGATGAAATCGCCAAGCGAAAAGGCCGAAGCCGGCCGCGCATCCATGGTCGCGATCGCACAGCCGCTCATGAGCGCCACAATCGCTGCCGTCTTAATTACTCTCATATGAAACTACGTCCCCGTATCGCGTTGTCGCCGAATTCGGCTGAAGCCAGATTCTCGCCACGCCCTCGTGCACCGAAAGTTATAGAAAAGGATGGTGAATGAAAAGGAAACGCGCCCACGAACATCGACCTTGAATCTCCTTCTGCGCCCCAACAAACGCCTCGATTCCATAACGTTCGAAGGGGGATAAAAATTTGATCCATATGGGTTTTATTTCAGCATGAGGTGATAGGCCGGCATCAGCAGCCGATCGGCGCCCGAAAAGAACGCCCCCGCTGTGACCGAAACATCACAACGGCTGCGGGGGCCGGAAGCACGCGAATCACGTTCGCCGCCGAGCCGCCTTGTTGCACTGCAACGTTTCAAACGATTGTAGCATGGCAAGCCGTGCCGCGCCCCTTTACAAGCTTCGGCGGGCGGGGCAGAGAGAGGCCCGGCACCCTGGGGAGCTTGCGCCATCCGGCCCCTCACCCAGGCTTCATGAACCGCATGATCAAGGCAGGTATCACGATGACATCGACGCGCACGGAAACAGATACGTTCGGCCCCATCGAAGTGGCAAACGACCGCTATTGGGGCGCCCAGGCCCAGCGCTCGCTTGGCAATTTCAAGATCGGTTGGGAAAAGCAGCCTGCCTCGATCGTCCGGGCGCTCGGCATCGTCAAGCAGGCTGCCGCCCGCACCAACCAGGCGCTTGGCCGTCTGGATTCGACCGTTGCCGATGCCATCGTCAAGGCATCGCAGGAAGTGATCGATGGCAAGCTGAACGACCATTTCCCGCTCGTCGTGTGGCAGACCGGCTCGGGCACCCAGTCCAACATGAATGCCAACGAGGTCATTTCGAACCGCGCCATCGAGCTACTCGGCGGCGTCATGGGCTCGAAGAAGCCGGTGCATCCGAACGACCACGTCAACATGAGCCAGTCGTCCAACGACACCTATCCGACGGCCATGCACATCGCCTGCGCCGAGCGCGTCATTCATGACCTGCTGCCGGCACTGAAGCATCTGCACAAGGCGCTGGAAGCCAAGGTCAAGGCGTTCGACCACATCATCAAGATCGGCCGCACCCACACCCAGGACGCAACCCCGCTGACCCTCGGCCAGGAATTCTCCGGCTATGCAGCCCAGGTCGCCTCCTCGATCAAGCGCATCGAGATGACGCTGCCGGGCCTCTGCGAACTCGCCCAGGGCGGCACGGCCGTCGGTACCGGCCTCAACGCACCCGTCGGCTTTGCCGAGAAGGTCGCCGAAGAGATCGCCAAGATCACCGGCATCGCCTTCACTACGGCGCCGAACAAGTTCGAAGCACTCGCCGCCCATGATTCCATGGTCTTCAGCCATGGCGCGATCAATGCGACGGCCGCAGCCCTCTTCAAGATCGCCAACGACATCCGCTTCCTCGGCTCCGGCCCGCGCTCGGGCCTCGGCGAACTCTCGCTGCCGGAAAACGAGCCCGGCTCGTCGATCATGCCCGGCAAGGTCAACCCGACCCAGTGCGAAGCGCTGACCCAGGTCTGCGTGCAGGTCTTCGGCAACCACGCAGCGCTGACCTTCGCCGGTAGCCAGGGCCATTTCGAGCTCAACGTCTTCAACCCGCTGATGGCCTACAACTTCCTGCAGTCGGTTCAGTTGCTCGCCGATGCGGCCGTATCCTTCACCGACAACTGCGTCGTCGGCATCGAAGCGCGTGAAGACAACATCAAGGCAGCGCTCGACCGCTCGCTGATGCTCGTCACCGCGCTCGCTCCGAAGATCGGCTACGACAACGCAGCCAAGATCGCCAAGACCGCGCACAAGAACGGCACGACGCTTCGCGAAGAAGCCGTCGGCGGTGGCTACGTCACGAACGAAGAGTTCGACGCGGTCGTGCGCCCGGAAACGATGATCAGCCCGGCCTGATCCGTTTTGATACACCACGGCGCTTTAACGGCGCCGTGGCCCACAGGCCGAAAACGCAGGGAACGATCGGCGTGAACAACCGCAGTCGATCGAATTGCGGTTCGCGGCGGCGGCAAATATTAAGACTTCGCAAATCATTTGCCCCTAAAAATCATAACCCGTAAGCAGTGATTAATATTAGGGGGTTTGCACATGCAAACGGCAAACTCGGGCAAAACGCAAACGCCCGATATCGCAGCGCAGGTAACCCATGCCATGCGCATGATGGGTGTCGCGCCCATCCCCCGCAACTACGAACTCTATTACGAAGCCTATCTCGGCTCCAATCCGCAGCTCTCCAAGGAGCTCGCGGCACTCGGCAGCCGCGCGACCCAGGAAGAGCTGGATGCGATCGGCGCGCAGTACTTCAGCCATATCCACCGCTCGAACGGCATCGAGCGCGCCCATACCACGCTTGCGGCCAAGCTTGCCGAACTGGTGACACTGTTGCGCGACGAACAATACGCGCTCGAGAACTACAACAAGGTTCTCGATGAGGCCTATGTCAACATCGTCAGCAAGAGCGCATCGAGCGCCGATATCCTGCGCCACGCGATCGGCATCCTGACCGAGGCGACCGCCGAGACGATGAGCCAGGGCAAGGAGCGTGTCGAGACCGTCGTTCAGAAGTCCTTCGAGATGGAGGTCATCCGGCAGGAACTCGACGAGTACAAGCGCATCGCCAACACGGATTCGCTGACGCGTCTGGCCAACCGCCGCGCCTTCGACGACAATCTGGCGGCCGTGTACAACAATGAGCACCTGAGAAACTACACAGGCCTGCTCGTTGCCGACATCGACCATTTCAAGAAGGTCAACGACACCTTCGGCCATCCGGTTGGCGACAAGATTCTCGCGACCGTCGGCGGCGTGCTTCGCGCCAACCTGCGCCGCGAGGCTTTCGTGGCCCGCACCGGCGGCGAAGAGTTCGCCATCATCCTTGGCGACAGCACCCAGGAAGAATGCCTCCAGATCGCCGATCGCATCCGCACGGTTCTCGCGGCAACGCCCTTCCGGAACTCAAAGACCGGGGTCAATTACGGCCCCATCACGCTCTCCGTCGGTGTCTGCATGGCGACGGCGGCCGACGATCCGGTGGATCTCTACAACAAGGCGGATATCGCGCTTTATTCGGCCAAGAATGGCGGGCGCAACAAGACCGTTCTCTTTGAAGACGGCATGCGCAAGGAATCCGGTCGCAACTGGCTGATCTATCGACGCTGAGCCACGGACCACGCCTTTCGATAAGACCGACATTAAGCGCCCCTCCCGGGCGCTTTTTTGTTGTCGATGCCTCGGAGAAGGTCGCCTAAATGTTCAGCGGCAGCCGGCTAGCGGCCGCAGGCATCCGCGCCCGCCGCCCGCGCGATCGCGATCATTTCCGGCCGATACTCGAAATGCATCGTGTCGAAGTGGTACCAGCGTCCGCCCCAGATGAAGCCGTGTTTCTCGAAGATCTCGACAATCGCGAGCGGATAGCGGTTGCGATAGCCCTGCGCACCCTTGCCTTTCGCGGTCCAGCGCCAGTAATCCGCAAAACCCGTGTCGAGATCGATAGCCGCGCCGAAGCTGTGGACCGAGAGCGTGGTAGCGCCGGCAATCGGCCGCCAGTTGAAGGTGCCGGCGCTTGGGCTGAGATAGCGCTTAAGTGCGGCATGGTGCGAGAGCTCCGCAGCCACGGCCTTCAGCGCCGCCGCCGTTCCGTGCCTCCTCGCCACCGGCAGCCGTTGGCCGAACCAGTCGACGGTAACGAGATCCCGCCGGACGGCAGCAGCGCTACCACCGTAGAGCCGTTTCAGCAGTGCTTCGCTGCGGATCCGCCCGGGGTCGAAATCGACAGCTGGAGATGGTGCACAGGCGCCCAGCGGATAGATCTGCGACAGGCTGTCCTCGATATCCGCCGCGGCCAGCTTCTCGGCATGGCTCTTCTTCCTGCCATCGTCGATAACAACAGGGGGGCCGCCATCCCGAAGTACCAGACCGCTACCATCGATCCGCTCGATCGCATCCGGGTAGGCTGCAGCCAGCAGACCGAGCTTCTCCGATAACGACAGCTCGGCGGCTACAGCCTTGCCGGCCAGGAGAACGAGCAGGAGTGCACCTGTCAGAGCTTGCTGCCGCACCCTCGCCTCCAGCCCTTGTGCGTCGCTGACAGTGACGGTCAGCCCGGACGGCAGCCTACCACATGGTCTTGGCGGCGCGCTCCGGCCATTCGCGATCGTAGGTGTCGCGATCGAAATCCGCCTTGGCGGCCTTCAGCAGCGTGCCGGGCGTCGGCAGCGATGCTGGATCGAGGAAACGTTCGGGGTTCCAGAGCTGTGCCCGCATCACCGCGCGAGCGCACTGGAAATAGACCTCGCCGATCGTCACGACGATGACGCTGCGCGGATGTTTGCCGTCGACCTCGAAGCTGCCGGTAAGCACCTGATCGATGCTGAGGACGGCGGTACCAATGATACGCATCGTCGTATTCGAACCGGGGATCAGGAACATCAGCGCCACGCGCGGATCGCGCACGATGTTGGCGAGCGAATCGACGCGGTTGTTGCCGCGCCAGTCGGGAAGCAACACCGTCCTGTCATCGGCGATCCGAACCACGCAGTCGTCGTCACCGCGCGGCGAACAGTCGAGCCCCTCCGGCCCGACGGTCGCGAGCGCGCAGAAGGGCGAAGCTTCGATCATCAGCCGATACCCCGCCGTCAGCGTCTTGGTGACCTTTGCCACCGAAGCTTCGCTGACACCGCCGTAGAGCGCGTTGAGTTCCTCGACCGAGGTGATGACCGACATGCCGTCCTCCAATACCGAAAGATCTCCGGATCATGGCAGGGCGCGGATTGCGCGGGGGTTCCGGAGGCTAATGCGACCCTTTCGACCGATAGCATGACAGTCTGATGACGGCAGCAACGAAAAAGTGTCAGGCGGCGGCTTTTTGATCTTCCGCGTGTATGAAGGCATTGATCCGCGTGATCACCGGTGCGGCCGAAACGATGCGCCGGTGGCCAAAACCGTTTGCCCAGTGCATCTCGACATTCGGCCCGGCTGCCGCATAACGGCGCGCGTGGTCGGCCGAGACTTCCTTGTCGTCCTCCGCATGGATGATGAGCGTCGGCACGGCGCGCGCCTGGATCACGTGCGCAGCATCGAAATCCTGAAGGCGTCGGCCGGAGAGACGCTCGACAACACCTTCGAAGGCCACCTGTGCCTTCGGCGACAGACGAAGAATTTTCCCGAAACCTTTGAAAAGCCAGGTCATCTCGCTCGGTGCACCGATCAGCACCAGCTTCTTCGGGATATGGCTGTGTACGTCGCAGACGATGCCGCCGGCAGCGCAAGCCAGGCTACCGCCGCCGAAGGAGTGGCCGACACAAACGTCGAAATTGCCGAAGTGCCGCCAGGCGGCATCGATCGCCCTCACCGCGGCCGGCATGGTGAGCGTGCGCCCGGGCGAGCCGCCATGGCCCGGCCAGTCGAGCGTCACCACCTCGGCGCCGCCCTTGACCAGACCGTCGATCATCGCCGCCAGATAGTCGCTGCGTGATCCCCAACCGTGCACGAGGAGAATGCGCTTGGTGTTGGCGGCCTCGCGCGGCGCCGCGAACCGGCGCGCCAGCACCCAGCCGCCGGCATAGGAAAGCGTCACCGGCTGGCCCCTGGCGATCACCGGGGCGGCAGCCGCAAGCGCCGCCTTTTCCTTGGCGTTCTTCGGCTTTCTGCCGGGCGTGAGGGTGAACAGCCTGAAAGCGAGCCGCCCGGCCGCCTCGGGTGAAAACGCATCGACGCCTTTCAGCGCGTGGCGGATGACCTTGATCGCAAAGGATGCCATAGTGGGAATCTCTTATTATGTTCAATGCTGAACATAATTGTACAACGTTGAACAAAAATCAAGTGACGAGCGAACACCATTTTCCTTGGGATCATCCCCGTTTCCGCAGTTGGATCGCCGTGGCGCGTGCGTGCCAGCTCATGCAGCAGACCTTGACGCGCGAGATCGCCCACCTCGACATCAAGCCGCCGCATCTCGACATCCTGATCAACCTGTATCGGTTCGATGGCATCTCGCAGCAGGAACTGGCCCGCAAGCTGCTGGTCGGCCGCTCCAACATGAGCATGCTGCTGCCGCAACTGGAAAAGCGCGGGCTGATCCTGCGCCGTGGAGACGAAAAGGATAAGCGCGTGCTGCGTCTGTCGCTGACGCCGGAAGGCCGCACGCTGACCGAAGCCGCCATGGAGATCCACACGGGGCTTATCGAAAAATCGATGGTGGGCGCACCGATCGAGGAATGCATGATCGTCGCCCAATCCATGGAGCGACTGATCGGCATCCTGCTCAAGGAAGAAGACGAACTGGCCTGACGACTGGAACCTGAATGCTTCGCCTTTGCGCGGCTAAGAGAGCGCGCGGTCCCCGGCGGTCAGCGTGGCTTCTCGCCCTTATCCCGCGACATGCCCTTGTCAGCGAGTTCCTGTTCGTAGGTTGCGAACAGCTCTGCGCCCTTCTCACCCAGTTCCCGCAGATAGCTCCAGGTGAAGATGCCGGTGTCGTGAAAATCGTCGAAGCCGATGCGCACCGCATAGTTGCCGGTCGGCTGCATCGAAATGATCTGCACATTACGCTTTCCGGGCACCGTGACCCGCTGGCCAGGCCCATGGCCCTGCACTTCGGCGGACGGCGAAAGCACGCGCAGCATCTCCGCCGAGAGATCGAAGGAAGTGCCATCGTTGAAGGTGACGACGAGCCGATGGCGATCCTTGGAGACGCGCAGCTCCGTCGGCCAGATTTCACTCATGTTGCCTGCTCCTGTTTCTGGGCTGCAAAGGCAGTGCCTTGTTTCGCCGCTTATTTCACCTTCAAACCGATTCCGGCCCAAGGATAAAGTGACGCATTGCCCTGCGGCGCGAATTACCCTTCTGATCCGATCAACACTTTGCGACAGTATGCGCCTTGACGCGACCATTCTCAGCAACGACATTGAAAGGGCTGGGAGAAAGACGCTTGAACACAGCCACGATAGACAGGATCGGCGCACGACCGATCGAGCAGAGAGCCGCTCCGATGATCGACCCCTTCGGACGGGCGATCACGTATCTGCGCGTATCCGTCACGGACCGCTGCGATTTCCGCTGCACCTATTGCATGGCGGAGCACATGACCTTCCTCCCGAAGAAGGATCTGCTGACGCTCGAAGAATTGCAGCGGCTCTGTTCCGCCTTCATCGAAAAGGGCGTGCGCAAGCTGCGTCTCACCGGCGGCGAACCGCTGGTGCGCAAGAACATCATGTTTCTGGTGCGCGAACTCGGCAAGGAGATCGAGGCCGGCCGCCTCGATGAGCTGACGCTGACGACCAACGGCTCGCAGCTCGCGAAATATGCCTCCGAGCTCGCTGACTGCGGCGTCAAGCGCATCAATGTTTCGCTCGATACGCTCGATCCGGCAAAGTTCCATCAGATCACCCGCTGGGGCGAACTCTCCAAGGTCATGGAAGGGATAGAGGCCGCCCAGGCCGCCGGCCTCAAGATCAAGATCAATGCCGTGGCGCTGAAGGGCTTCAACGACGCCGAGATCCCAGATCTCATGCGCTGGGCCCATGCCCGCGGCATGGACCTGACGCTGATCGAAACCATGCCGATGGGCGAGATCGAAGAAGACCGCACCGACCACTACATGCCGCTCTCGGAGATGCGCCGGCAGCTGGAAGAACAGTTCACCTTCTCGGACATTCCCTATCGCACCGGCGGCCCTGCCCGCTATCTCGAGGTTGCGGAGACCGGCGGCCGGCTCGGGCTGATTACGCCGATGACGCATAATTTCTGCGAGAGCTGCAACCGCGTCCGCCTCACCTGCACCGGCACACTCTACATGTGCCTCGGCCAGAACGATGCGGCAGACCTGCGCACGGCGTTGCGCGCCTCCGAAGACGACGCCTATCTCAGCCAGGTGATCGACGAGGCGATCGGCCGCAAGCCGAAGGGCCACGACTTCATCATCGACCGCGAGCACAACCGCCCGGCCGTTGCCCGCCACATGAGCGTCACCGGCGGCTGATCTTCCAATTTCCTGAACAAGATGGCTTGCCGGCAGGCGGCCCCTCTTCCGCCTGCCGGCATCTTCTCCCTCATCGGGGGAGAAGCGTGAGGAGAAATCTTCGTCCCCCTCACGGTATTCGCGTGGATATCCCGAGAGCCCGGTCGCGACCGCGGCGGAGATCGAGGATCTCCCGCGGCAGGCATCTTTCCGCTTGTAGCTACGGTCACGGAAGGGAAGCCATCCGGGCCGACAACCAAGGTCCGCCAGCCCGGATGCAGAGTGACGTTCAAGCCGCGTAGCTGCGACGGCCCTGCGACTGTGCGCCGATACCATCGGTACCGGTGCGGAAGCGCTCGATCTTCTCGTTGAGCATTTCCACCTGCCGGCGCAGGCCGTGGATCTCAGCGGTGTTCTCTTCAACCATCGCCGCATTCTGCTGGGTGATCAGTTCGACTTCGTGCACGGCCGAGTTCACCTCGTTGAGGCCGGTATACTGATCAGCGGCCGATGCCTCGATGTTGCTGACGAGATCGTGGATGGTGGTGATGTGGCTGTTGATGACGGTGAGCGCATCACCGGTCTCCTGCACGAGCGCCACACCGCTTCTCACCTGGGCCGAGCTTTCGGAGATCAAGCCCTTGATCTCGCGGGCAGCCCCTGCGCAGCGCTGGGCAAGCTCGCGCACTTCCTGGGCCACCACGGCAAAGCCGCGTCCGGCCTCGCCAGCCCGCGCCGCCTCGACGCCGGCATTCAGCGCCAGGAGGTTGGTCTGGAAGGCAATCTCGTCGATGACGCCGATGATCGTGCTGATCTTTTCCGAGGAACGGTTGATCTCCGCCATCGCGTCGATCGCCTTGGCGACCACCTGGCCTGAATGCTTGGCGTAGGAATTGGTCTCGCCGACGGAGACGGTCGTCTTGCGCGCGCTTTCCGCGGTGGTCCGGACGATCTCCGTCAGTTGCCGAAGCGCCCGCGAGCTTTCCTCAAGGGCTGCCGCCTGCTGCTCGGTGCGCCGGGCCAGGTCGTCGGCAGAGGCCGAAAGATTGCCGGTGCCGCCGGTGATCTCGCCGGTGACGACACGCACGTCGGCAAGCGTTGCGCGCAGCGCCTCGACGGCGTTGTTATAGGTGCGCGCCATGATCACGTAGTCGGCCGGCAGGTCTTCCGCCATGCCTTCCTCGAGGTTGCCGTCGGCCAAGGCGGCGAGAACGTCCGAAAGGGCATTCAACGCCTGCATCTGCTCAGCCTCGACCCGGGCGCGTTCGGCCGCGCGGCGTGCTTCCTCTTCGGCCGAAAGTGCACGTGCCGCTTCCGCCTCGCGCCCCAGCCGCACGTTTTCGACCGCATTGTCGCGGAAGACGGCAACCGAGCGCACCATGTCGCCGATCTCGTCGCCGCGGTTGCGGCCCTCAATGGCGACGTCGAGATCGCCGCTGGCAAGCCGCGTCATCGTTTCCGTCACGCGCTTCAACGGGCCACGCAGGGTTTCGACCAGCATCAGGCCACCGATGATGGCGAGCAGCGTACCGGCAATCATCGCGACGATCGAGACGTCGGCCGAGCGCTGGCTGTCGACCTTGCCGGCCTCCTGCGCGCTGCTGACGAAGCTTTCGAGTGTCGTGCTGGCGGTGGCGACAAGCACCGAGGCTTCTGCCTTGGCGGCCTGCCAACGACCGCCGACGTCGATCAGGGCCGCGGTGCCGTTGTCGATGTTGTCGAGCGAAGGCCCGAGATTCGCAGGAAGATCACGGAGCGCTGCGTTCTTGCCGCCGAGTTCTCCGAGCTTGACCGCCGTTTCGCGAACTGCCTGGATGTCGGCCATGATCGGCTCGCGGCCGGCCGCATCGAGCTTGCGGTGCAGCTCGCTGATATGCAACCGGGCGCTGTCGAGCCCCTTGAAGGTATCGCCCATCAGCGCGATCAGGGTCTTCAACTGTGAAATCTCGGCGTCCATGCCGACGAAGCGCTTGGCGGCCGTATCCGAGTTCTTGGCCGCTTCCTTGGCGAAATCCGCCTCGTATTTCGAGAACTTGCTGAGGATCGGCACGAGCGCGTTCTTCTTCGCCTCGTTGTCTTCGGCACCGGCAAGGATCGCCTGAACCTTGAGCGCCTGATCCTTCACTTCCGAAATCGGTGCCTGCACCTTTTCCGAGGCGATCTTTTCGGCCTCATCGATCTGTTTCAGGAGGTGCGGCAGCAACTTGTTCGCCTGGTCGATCTTGGCGTCGGGGTTAACGGCCATGGTCACCGGCAGGCGAAACTTCTTGATGCGCTCGGCAAGACCCTGATAGGCGGCGGCATCGAAGAGCAGCGCCTTGGCGAAGGCTTCCTTCTCGCCGGATTCCTTGCGGATGATGTCGATCTGCTTGTAGGCACCGTTGCCCTTTTCGGTCATGTCGGCGAGCGCCGCTTCCAGCGATGCCGTCACTTGGTCTCGTTCGAGCTTGGTCGCCCAGAGCTTGTCCGTCTGGCTGCGCATCGCATCACCAAGCGCCAGCACCGAGGCGATCTCCGCCTTGTCCTGATCACGTGTCAGCAAGCCGTCAAGCGCCTTCACGCCGCTTTCCTGCTCGTCGATCTGGCTCGACAAAGCAGTCCGCGTTTCATCGCTCGGCGCATCCGAAAATGCCTGCAGCGCACTGCGCAGCGCCTGGAAATCCGAGAGATTGTTGATGGTTTCCCGCGTCACGGTCATGTGACCGTTGAGCGTGCGGGCCGTGAAGAAGCCAATGAGACCAATACCGGCGATCAACGCCACCAGTGGAACCACGAAGAGCAGAACCTTGGTGACGATCCGCAAGCGTTGCAGCAGGCGATCGATGAAAGACATTGCGCACCCCTGATTATTCTTATGGGAAGCAGGCCCGCGCGGCGGCTTTTCTTGGTGGAAACACCGATGGAACGCTTGCCATAGGCTCTCCCAGGCCTTGGGCAGACATCCCTGGAATGGCCACCCTGCAAGGTTTACTGCGGTGCCACCCCGCCGATCGCGTCATGCGAATGGATGCGGAATTACGGCGACGATAGGCAGCGAAACTTAAGATTCCGCGAATAAGCTTATGTTCGCCGGCGGTGCTTTACCCGCCGGCCGCAGTCTTCCGGGCAATTGAAGCGCCCGCGGCGGACCGTTCTACTTGCGCCGAAAGAAAAACCGCTGTCGCGTGCGAACCCGTTTGCACAAGCCGGCAGCCAATGCTTAAACATTAGGCGATCCATCCCGTGGATTCGCCTCCCCATTCGTCGATAGCGTAATCCGCTTTCCGGCGCCGCAGGACAGCAAGCATGCAAGCCTCCCCCAACGTCCGTGGCATACTGTTCATGTGCCTGGCGATGGTCACGCTCTCCTGCAACGATGCCCTGGTCAAATCTGTCACGGGCGCGATGAATGTGGGCC
>NZ_JAEPRP010000099.1:24472-27193 GCF_016652895.1 Ensifer sp. SSB1 | reverse complement strand
AACTGAAGCTAAATTGCGTTCCGCTTCTCCAACATAGATAGAGCGAGGCTCTATATGAGGATCTATAATTGAGTGGACGTTTCCTTCTTGCAGGGCATTCTCACGTCATGGCGCTTGGGGTGCAGAATTCGGCGCCAGATGAACCGATCGCCGCTTTCCCGATCGATATCACAGGTGGGAGAGTCTTGGGCTTGGCAGGCCCGTCCCCACGGAGCCAAGCCTATTGGGACGCTGTGGTGCAACAGGCCGAAGATACCACAGTACTGCTTGTTTGGAACGGCAATCAGCATCTATCTAAGTTTTTGTTTGCGACCGAAAAACCGTTTGATTTTTACGTGGCAGGCTATCCAGAACTGGCTATCTATCCAGTTGACCTCATCCCCGAAACGCAGGTTCGCGACTACCTCGCCCGAGGGAACGGTGGTCTTAAACCATTGCTGAATCGCTTGGCTAACGTTCCTGGTTGTGAAGCAATAGTGCTCGGCACACCTCCTCCCAAGGGAAATGATGCCCTTGTCAGAACTTTCGTTTCGAGAGAAATGCACTTCGTACAGATTGCGAGGAAAATGGGAGTTTCGGTTGAGACTATTCCCTTCACCGACAGATTGATTCGCTGGAAGTTGTGGCTCGTTATTCAAGATCTTCTTAAGGAAACGGCCGAAGCGCAAGGCTGCCGGTTCTTGCCTGTGCCAGAGACCGTCATGGATTCAGAAGGATTCTTGAAAGAAGAGCTTTGGCGAGAGGACGCTACGCACGCCAACCTCGAATATGGTCGGGTGTTCTGGGACTCCACGTTGTCGAAAGTAGGTGCATCGTGACAGAACTGAGCAAACATCCATATAAGCTGGCACCGTCGCGGGCTTTCTGGTCGCGCGCCGTTTCAAATGCCTTCGATACTACCGATTTAATCAGCCACGATGGCGTTCTCATTCGCAAGACCGACAAGGTGGTTTCGGCAGGAAGCTGCTTTGCTTCGAATCTCGTCCCCTATCTAGACAAGTCAGGTCTGAGTTATCATCGCACCGAAATAGTTCATCCGGCCTTTGCGGAGTTTGCAGACGACAACTTTGGCTATGCCAAATTCAGCGCCTCGTACGGTAACATCTATACCGTCCGACAGCTCCTACAGTTGCTTCGTCGATGCCGGGGCCAGTTCTCTCCCCAAGAGGGTTTTTGGGTCGAGGATGGAATGTATGTCGACCCATTTAGACCAGGACTCAAGTTCAAAGCGCGGTCAGAACAAGAATTTTGGGCGCTGACCCATCAGCACTTGGGCAAAACGCTTGTCGCCTTCGAGGAAGCTACAGTATTTGTCCTCACTCTTGGACTCACTGAGGCGTGGCTTTCCATCAGCGACGGTGCGGTATTCCCGGCGTGCCCCGGCGCAATAGCGGGGAAATTTGACGAAACGCGCCACAGGTATCACAACTTTTCGGTCGCTGAAGTAGAAGCGGATCTTTTGACATTCATATCCGAGATGAGGGAGATTAACCCTCACGTGAAGTTCATCACGACTGTTTCACCGGTGCCATTGGTGGCGACGGCGGGCGGTCAGCACGTCCTCTGCGCGTCCACCTACAGCAAATCAGTGCTTAGGGTTGCCGCAGAAACTGCGGCGGCGAAACTTGATAATGTCGTTTATTTTCCGGCCTTCGAAATAGTTACAGGCCCACAAGCACCCGACAAGTTCTTCGAGGCTGACAAGCGAAATGTCACTGCCGCGGCGGTAGATTCTGTCATGTGCGCTCTTCTTGCTCACTGCGAGGTCGAGGGTGCGATGACTCCGTCAACCACCATCCCCGTCAAGGAAAGTTTGGCAACGCTCTTGGTGGATTCCGAATGCGAAGAGGTTATGAGCGAGCGGTGAGCCTATTCGCGATCCTGGACTGGAGTCCAGGATCGCCTGAAGCGGGCTGCGTTAGCGGAGCTGGGCTGGCCGGCCGGCCGTCAATACGTACTGCCCGATTGTTACCGCCTGCCGGATAGAGCCTTAATGTAAGCGGTTAGCTGACGGCGTCTGACCTGAAGTTCCAGGGCATGAGGGCTTCGATTTCGGATGCTGGCCAGCCTTGAGCAATGCGGGTCAAGGTCTGGGAGAGCCAGTCGAGGGGATCGACGTTGTTCATCTTGGCGGTTTATGCCGACCGTCGAACTATGCCGATTAAGCAAGTTTTTGCCAACGTTTTCTGTAGCATAGCGGTAGCCTAATCGGCATAGCGTAGGGTCTCTCCGTCGCAATTGACGCGAAGGAGAGGACGCATGAACGCAAGTGACTATTTGAAGCGCAGCGCCCTGTATCGGAAGCTGGTCTACGGTCCGTATCGGGAGTTTGCGCGCGTTTACGCCGCCAAAATGTCGAACGAAGGCTTGGGTCGGCAATGCACGTGGCGCTCGCTGAGCCTGTTTCGAGACCTGATGGAATGGCGGCGTCGGTGGGGAGATCAACAGAAGCTCGACATTGTCATGTCGGTTGGAGCCTCCGCAAAACCCGGCGCGGTTCAACCCATGGATGGCTCTCGCGAACCTCGCGAACACGACTTTCGGCATCCACACCATGGCGAAGTCTGGAGCGGAGCTGTCCACCGTCCTTCACATCAGGCTATAAAGGCTTGTCCGTTCACGCTCGCCCTAAATACTTTCATTCGACTCCTCAAGAAAGCCACCGTCCGCGTTACGCCATAATCTATCTACGTCCGTGGTAACTAGGAAATCGGATAGTCC
>NZ_JAEPRP010000099.1:470-24462 GCF_016652895.1 Ensifer sp. SSB1 | reverse complement strand
GCTCCAGTTCACCATCCTTGCCCGCTCTGCCTGCGCACCTAGATCGAACACGATGAAAGGAAGACGTAGCGCTATAGCAATGGACAACGTATAGCAGTACGTCTCCGGCCAGATGCTCGAAATGAAAACGAGGTCGGGTTCGAACTCCAGAAGATAGTTTATCGCCTCGCTTTCAGATGAGTAGGGTCCAGTTACCTTGACGCCGGCTCCCTTCATCGCTTCATCGTTATCGGTGTACCCAACGACGACCAACTCCAGCGGCAACTGGCGATTGATTGTATCCAGAGCGAGACCGACAAGAACGTCACTTCCTTTATGGGGGCCGATGGCACCAATGCAGGCAATACGCAGCTTTCCGTCTACTGGCCTCCGTTTCGCCTTCAATGGCGTCTCGAATGGCTCGGTGTGGGGTACAACTTCAGCTCGGAATTCGCTATAAAACTGCTCAAATACCTGTTTGGCCGCCTTGCTTGGAAACTCCACAATCTCGGCCCCTCTTAGGAAACTTGAGTAAACTGCTCTCCGGCTTTCGACGTCGCAGACCTCGCCAGTGGTTTCGTCGGTCATTCGCGACCAATCGCTCAATGTCTCCCAAGTCGGCAATCCTGAATATATAAGATCTGGCCGCGTCATGTGATAGAACCTACTGATTGCGGCATAGTCATGCGCCACAAATGTATAGGGTATTCCACTTCCTGTTATATAGTTTAAAAAATCGCGGTGATGCTGCCATTCAATGCCCGCAAAACTATTTATATGCAACATATCCGGATTGAGGCCAGATATAAGTTCACAAATGAAATCAAATTCAACTCTAAGGTCGATATCGGCAAGATTAGGAATGAACAGGAAGGGAGAGTCTGACGCATCTACAGAAACGAAATGACGATCTCTCACGATCAGTGTTATGAATTTTTTTCCTTCAGCCTCGAACTGTCTTTTCTTTGCCTCCAAGTAAGTTTGTATCCCTCCACCCCAAGTATGAGTAACAAATACAATACAATTTTTTGCGGACCGGAGAAGCCTGGCCCGATCCAATCGCTGGCGATGATACCGCGTTGGCTTGGCCGAGACATGCCGGGCGACTAGCGCCGGATAGTTCGGGTGCTTACGCTCTAGAGCAAGTTGACCAGCCTTGAAATTCTCTTCCTTAATTGCGGAGAATGAAACTGAGCCGACGTGATAGGCGAATACGTCGGTGGCGATTATATTCTTGAAGCCCTTTTCAAGCGAACGCATGCAAAAATCATTTTCTTCTCCATAGCCAAGTTTGAATGCAATTGGGTCCAATGCGCCGACCTCCGAGATGCATTTTCGACTCATATAAAAGCAGAATCCGACACCTGTGGGAGTCTCAACCGCCATTCCCGCGTTTGTCGTGGCAGCAATCGCGTCTAGCTCCCCCGGACTTACTTCAAGGGATTTAAAATTGTCGTTGTTGATGAGCGGATAACTGCATATCGTGGCATTGTTCGACAGCGGGGTAATAGTTCCAATGCGACCGTCTCGCGCTGCATGCGCTTGGATTCTCTCAAACCATCCATCAAAAACATAGGCGTCTGAGTTCAGCAGAACCACATCGCACATACTGGAGAGCTCCAGAATGCCTCTATTACAGGTCTGAACAAAGCCCAGGTTTTTTTCGTTTACGGCGTAGTCGAACAAGCCCAAGGTCGAAATACGCGCAAGTTCTTCATTCAGCTTCGCATCCGGACCGCAATCGTTTACGACGAGGACACTATAACTCGACTCACATCGGGCGCGTAGTACCTGGTAGATCGCGCGAAGCGTTTCGTCGTATCCCTTGTAGACAGGAACAATTACAACGGCGGTGGTACTCTCCTTATCGAACACAGCTGGGGGCACTAGGGACCACTCCTGTGGCGAGGGCGCACTGGGACTGAACCACAAACCACTCCCGCTAGGGTTAGATCTTAGCTTCAACGCGCGACCATGCCGCCAATAATGTACCAGCGGGTTCGAATATCCCTTAAGTAATTTCTTATGTTTTGTTTTATAGAAAGTTGGGTCGAAATACGGAGATGGATGACGGTCTTCTCGCCACCCATACAAAAGATAATGGCTCTTGGGATCGACGCCGGCGGATCGTATGTCGACGTTCACATTGAGATAGTAATTTTCATCAAAAAGCTCGTCGACAGCATCTAGAAAGTCGCGTAATTCTTCCGACAGTCCTATCAGCTGGGAAACTTCCTCCCTCGCAGGCCCATCCGGATTCAATTTGTACGCGTCGAGAAGCATCTCGAAGGCAACATCCGTCTCACCCGCTCGACGGAGGCACTGCGAGGCGAAGTAAAATGGCCTATAGTCAATAGAGTTTAGTTCAATAGCGCGCTTGTAACTCTCGACCGCACGCTGCAATTGGCCGCAGAACTGAAATGCGCGACCCATACTGATCCAAACCTCTGTAAAGTCTGGATTCTGAGATAGATATCTTTCATAATGTCGAATTGCAAGGCGCCACCTCTTCTGCTTGTCGTAGCCTTGTGCCTTTTCCAAGTCGCGGCGGCTCTTTCTCTCTTGCAGGCCGTCAGATCGCAAACGCTTGTACATTTTTTTCAGCATACTTAATGCCTCTGGGAATGATAACTACTATTTGGCCGAAGGCGCTAATGGGGCATCGGGTCATTTGGCTTGCAGCGCGAACATATGGCCCAAAACGTGCCGATAGACAAATGCACAAATTCTGGTCTGCCGTGCACACCTCGAATAGCGACGAACTTCGACCAGACGTTGTCCACTATCTACCGATGGGGGAAGCGGTCTGAACAAGGCTACACACCAGACAGCACAGGGGAGCCGGCGAAAGTTCTATAGGCGCTATCCGAAATGCCATATGGCGAGTTGTCCACAGCCACCAAAAGGTGCATACGAACGGCATGTATGGTGACCTTTGCTCAAAAAATACATCATTTACAGGAACCAGCTACAACGCGCGATCGAAATCAGCACATCCACCCACCGCCGATCTTGTAGACTGGACAGAAATACTTACATGCACGCAATCAATATCTTTTCATATTGAGCTCGCAGCTATTTTCAACAGATATTTTCCGTACGATGTTTTTGAGTACAACTTGCCATATTCAATAAGCTGTTCTTTGCTGATAAAGCCATTGCGATACGCTATTTCCTCGATACAAGCGATGTTTGTTCCTTGGCGATGTTGGATTACGCGTACAAACTCCGAGGCTTCCAAAAGACTGTCGTGCGTACCGGTATCAAGCCACGCATATCCACGAGACATTATCTCTACGAATAGCGCTCCCTGCTCCATGTAGACTCGATTGAGGTCGGTAATCTCATACTCACCGCGTTTAGAGGGTTGTAGGCTTTTCGCCAGTTCGACAACCTTGTTGTCATAGAAATAGAGACCAGTTACTGCAAAGCGCGATTTCGGCTTCTCTGGCTTCTCTTCTAGGCTGAGCGCGTGCCCATCCGTCGCAAGCTCGACAACGCCGTAACGCTCGGGATCATCGACTTCATAAGCGAAAACGGTTGCACCACTTTTGCGATGTCGAGCCTTTTCAAGAAGTTCCCCCAACCCGGCTCCAAAGAAAATATTGTCGCCGAGCACAAGGGCAACGTTGTCGGCCCCGATAAATTCTTCACCAATCGTAAATGCCTGGGCGAGCCCCTCCGGTTTGGCCTGCACAGCATACGAAATCCGAAGCCCCAATGATGTACCGTCGCCGAAAAGTCGCTCGTAGCTAGCCAAGTGCTCGGGTGAAGATATAATTAATATATCTCGAATGTCCGCTTGCATCAATACAGACAACGGATAGTAAATCATCGGCTTATCATAAACCGGAATTAGCTGCTTGTTTATAGCCAGTGTTGCAGGATGGAGGCGGGTACCCGAACCGCCCGCGAGAATTATTCCCTTCATGTAAACCCCTACTCTCTTTTTCATAAAGCAGCACGCAACCAATCATATAGTCGGCAATGCGCAACTTAATAATTCAGCCCCTATATTCCATATTTGGAACAAGGAAACCATGCTGATGAATAGCCATCCGCTTCCTCGGTTTTCAGTCAGAAATAGATGCGAGGACCTGTTGCAAAGCAACGGGCCATTCACGAGTTTCGATACCGAAATCGCGAGAGAGCTTATCCGTCGATAGGCGCGAACTCGCGGGACGCCGGGCGGGTGTGGGATACTCCCGCGTTGAAATTGGCGTCACCGTCGGGACTGAGTGCCCCGCTTCACTCCGCTGCCGGAATATTTCACATGCAAACTCATACCAGGTCGCATGACCAGAATTTACAAAGTTATATGTGCCGACGGGAGCCTTCTCATCCTCGATCAGGCGATCGGCGATAGAGGCTAGAGCCAACGCGATGTCTGGCGCGGCCGTTGGGCACCCAGTTTGGTCATTAACAACGCTTATCAACGCACGTTCGCGCCCAAGACGCAGCATCGTCTTGACAAAATTTGTACCTTGGGCGCTGTAAACCCATGCGGTGCGCAGAATAATATGTCGTTGGTTTCCGGTCCTAACCGCCTGCTCGCCGGCTTCTTTCGATGCCCCATACACTCCCAATGGCGCGACCGGATCATGCTCGAAGTAAGGACCATTTTTTGTACCATCAAAAACGTAGTCGGTTGATACATGTATGACCGGAATATCCAGTCCCTTGGTCGCAGCGGCTATCGCCGCGGGCGCCAAAGCATTTACTTTCCAGGCAGCCAAGACATCGCTTTCGGCCCGGTCGACAGCGGTATAGGCAGCGGAATTGACGACAGCCGAAAAGTTACCTGAGGCAATATATTGACCGATCGCATCACAATCACTGAGATCGAATTCATGTCGGTTCGGCGCAACCAGTTCGACATCGCTCGACCAGCGGCAACGCAGCAATTCGGTTCCGACCTGGCCAGTGCCCCCGGTGATGAGTATTCGTCGCTTACTCATGCGCCCAACCCCCGCCGCTTGGCTGCTTGAGTCCGATCGAGTATTTCCGTCCACCAGTCTCGATTGCTTAGATACCACGCTACGGTCTTTTCGATTCCGCTTTCGAAGCTCTCCGTAGGACTCCAGCCGAGCTCACTACCAATTTTGCCAGCATCGATAGCATATCTCTGGTCGTGACCGGGTCGGTCGGCGACATATGTAACCTGTTCTAGATAGGACTGACCATCTTCCCGGGGCTGAAGGCGATCCAGTATATTGCAGACGGTTTTCACGACATCGATGTTCCGACGTTCCGAATTACCGCCAACATTGTAGGTCTGGCCGGGAACACCCTTTTCGAACACGTGTTGCAGCGCGCGAACATGGTCCTCCACGTACAGCCAATCGCGAATATTCGTACCATTCCCATAAACTGGAAGCGGTTCGCCGGCGAGCGCCTTTACGATCATCAGAGGAATAAGCTTTTCCGGGAAGTGGTAAGGGCCGTAGTTGTTCGAACAATTGGTAATCAGCACTGGCAGGCCAAATGTGTGCCCCCAGGCAGAGACGAGGTGGTCCGAACCAGCCTTTGAAGCCGAATATGGCGACCGAGGATCGTAGGGGGTCGTCTCCGTGAAGTAACCTGTCTCACCGAGCGAACCGAAAACTTCATCTGTCGATATATGATGAAATCGGAATGCCTGTCCGCGCTCGGCTGGGAGCTTCCGCCAATAGTCCAGGGCAGCGGTCAGCATAGTGTAGGTACCAACAACATTCGTTTGAATGAACGCACCTGGGCCGTCAATCGATCGATCGACGTGTGACTCTGCTGCCAAATGGGTGATTACATCAGGCTGGAAATCCTCGATGGCAGCAACTACCGCGCGCTCGTCGCAGACGTCGCCTTGCTTGAACTGATACCGCGGCGAAGAGGCGATGGGTGATAGAGACGTCAACGTACCGGCATAGGTCAGTTTGTCGAAGTTCAGCACCTGGTGTTCGGTGTTTTCGATAAGGTGTCGGACGAGAGCCGATCCGATAAAGCCGGCGCCGCCGGTGACGAGAATGCGCATGGTCAGTCCTTCTCCAACTCACCCTTCGACTAATTCGAGCGGTACACCGTCGTAGTCGAAAGGGCTGTCAAAATCACGCAGCAGCGGCTGACGCTCATCCTTGGGGCTCAAGAGTGGCGTAATGCCATCAGGTAGAGGCCATTCGACCCCGATCTGCGCGTCGCTCCAGAGGATGCCACCATCGTTCCGTGGGGAATAAAAATTGGAAACTTTATACGTCACTTCGGTAGAGGGCTCGAGCGTGACGAAACCGTGAGCAAAACCTACGGGAACATACAACTGGCTCCCGTTTTCCGCGGAAAGCTCGGCACCAACCCACCGCCCGAAAGTCGGCGAGTTTCGACGGATATCGACGGCGACATCAAAAATTGCGCCGCGGATACAGCGAACAAGCTTGGCTTGCTCGAAGGGCGGCATCTGAAAATGCAATCCCCTCAAAGTTCCAACGGGGACCGAGAGCGAGTGGTTATCCTGGACGAACCGATCGGTGATCCCATAACCGGTGAATACCCTCTCATTGTAAATTTCAGAGAACCAGCCCCGGTCGTCGCCAAATCGCTTAGGCCGAAGCAATACCACCTTCGAAGTCATTACCAATACCCTGCATGCTATAAAGTTGCGGGTCATCGACCCGGCGAAATGTGCGGCAACGCATCTAGAATTGCCGCTCCTTAAAGACCTCAAAACCCGTAGCCGCTGCCGCCGTCATTTGCAATACTCCTTGGCTTGTCACAACCGCAACCCTTCGGCGTAGTTCTCGATCGTCAACAAGTTGCAGGATGGCGCGGCGCCAAAGATCCGTCGAATAGGGTATTCGCAGTTCCTCTGTGCCATGAGACGAACCATATGCGGCGCCTTCTGAGAATACCCCCGCCGCCCTATAGCGAACAATGTCGATCCGTTTTGTCGGTGCGCGGCTGTCGTTCACATGCGATGGCGCCAACGGAACGAGCATGATGTCAATGCGCCTTGCGTCCGCGTCGGCTAAATAATCCGTCCACGGCAGAGGCTCACGGATTTGCACACGATCGAGACCTCGCCAGATCGCCCTTGCACGTCGATCAGCAAACACCTCAAATCGAGCTTGTGGCCGTTCACGGAGAACCCCCGCAATAATCGGCCGAAGGAATCGATGCTCCTCCAGATGGACGCCCGTCGCGTGATATCCGATCAAGACCTCAAGGTCGGCTGGGCGACGTGCATTGACATCGTCTCTTGTGCGCGACCAAAGGGCCTTTGGCGGCGCCGGTGACAATACCACCGGTTTCGCCTCATGCAATCTGGACGCTAGGTGCGGGGTAGAGGCCCACACGATATCGAGATGCCGGTTCAGGCGACGCAATGGAGAAAGAGCGCGGTACCAGAGAAATAGACGATAAAGAAAATCTGCGTCCTTCCCCGTCACGACGGCAGGAATGTCGTCGTCGATGAACAGGCCGACGCCGGAGAGACGCTCCGCATTGCTCTCGATCCAGCGAAGGACGAATGGAGACGCATAGCGGCATAGGATGACGAAGGCCCCATCGGTGTCCAGATTCGGTGTTTCGTGGCCGCGGATATCCGCCACCTCATACGGCGGCATGTCGGGTGCCGTAAGGCGCGCTGCTAGATAGTAGTCGAAGGTTGGGTTCGGAATTCGGCCAAAAACAATGATCCGCTTCACCGGCCGTCTCGGACCGCCGGTAGCTCCCTCCCGCAACCGCGGCCGAGGCAATCGTCGCTCAATCCAGCGGGCCAGCCGTTCGCGCGTAGGGCTCAACCGCTTGACCTCGGCGCAAGATCTCGCGGACGCGCTTCAAGGACGAATTCTTCGGCAATGAGCGAGAGATTTGGGTTATAGTACGGATCGGCTTTCAAAGTATCGCTCCAGCGCTCATACATGGCTCGCTCCTCTCGCGCAAAGCGCTCAAGCTTTTGTGGTGTGTCGTCAGCGCCACGCGAGACGCTCTCTCTATGCAACATCGCTGCCGCCGGCGTCCAGACAATGCGAAAACCCGCTTCCCGTAGCTTCAGACAGTAATCCACATCATTGAAAGCCACGGTCAGCTTTTTCTCATCCATACCGCCCAAGCGGCGCCACAAGTCCTTGCGCGTCAGCAGACAGGCCGCGGTTACGGCCGACATATCACGACGTTGCCCGAGCAGGCCCCTGTCGCTGTCACTCTTCGGGTCGATAAAGTGAAAGCTATGTCGAGCGACCGTACCGGCGCCCAGCGTTACACCGCCATGCTGAACGAAGCCATCAGGAAACAAAAGCAAATTACCGACGGCGCCGACCGCCGGATCATCGAGCTCACCTGCTAAGTACTCTAACCAATGATAATCAATAGGTTCCACATCATTGTTCAACAATAGGATAAGATCGTGTCGAGCGAAATCGACGCCAATGTTGCAGGCACGGGAGAAGTTGAAAGCTCCCGGAAGAGGTATTCGACGGATAAGTCCGGATTTCTCGTATCGAGAAAACAAGGCCAGCGTCGCTGGTTCGGAGCTTTCATTGTCGATAACGACAACGTCAAGATCCGCTGGGGCGGTATTTTCAAAGAGACCTTTGAGACAGGCCTCAAGTAGGTCGGACCTGTCGCGCGTTGGAATGATGACGCTGACTGCCGGGCATTCGCGTTTCGGCTGAGCAACTTCAGCCTGGATCGTGTGTGAACCGCACGATGGCCCACGGTGCAAAAGGACTCGTGGCAAATGCAGAAGCTTACCTGCTCGCGCCTGCGCCACCGCCAGCGCAATGTCCGCGGTCGAGGCACTTTCCACAGCAACGCTTCTGGGAATGCGGGCTAGGCGAAAAACCGCTCCTTCCAATGGAAGCCAACCCGAGCGAACGAGTGGCGCGTTCCAAGCGGGCTTGAAGAAAGGGGCAAAGCGTTCGCCTCGAACGTTGATACGGTCTTCGTCACAATAACAGAGTGCGACATCTTCTGAAAAAGCGAACGGCTCCACGAGCCTTTCCAGTGCACGCTCAGCTAGGCGCATACCAGCCGGAAGCCGTATCCAAAGGGCGTCATTGGCCGCCTTATTAAATTCAAGCAGTTTCGCGACACCACCCGAAGTGGCCTCCTGATAACATCGCCAAGACTGAGCGTTCAACGAATCTCTGGTTTCTGCGACAGCAGCCGGGTCACTGCCCTGAATTGAAACAAGCACCCGCAGTCTACTTCGGGACAGTTGCACATCGTTCCGAGCCTCCCCCTTCTCCGCATGCGCTTGCGCTTCTATCCACTCGCTGTAGTCCGGCGCGGAAAGCGCATCACATTGGCGAACGAACCGAAATGCTGCGCCCTTCTTATTACCTGCGAGAAATAAGCGAATGATTTGGAGGAAGGCCAGGGTCCGTCGGCAGGCGATCAGGGCGGCGACCTCGATAAGAGACAAGCGCCGAAGCCTGACCTGCGGCTCGATTTTAGCCGCGTCGTTCGCGGTTTCTGGATCGGCCGCCAAAACGATTGCGTCCAATTGCACCGGGGTCCAACCGTAGAAGCGTCCGCGACCCGTCCGATCAATCAGGAATGAGCGAAGGACTGTGGCCGGCGTCCGATCGGGTCTCTTGAAAAGAAGTTGTGGGCGGCGTCCAAGTCGATGATCGGGATCGTGGATCGAAACGGTGATTGGCCGATCAGCGTAACGGTTCGCGGCTCCCGCGAGCCCGATATTAATCTCGCATCGGTCGACCTCTTTCATCATGCTCCAATCAAACGGTAGTGAGCGTTTTTCGGGCGAACCCATTGCAAGAAAGTCGACAAGAAGCAACCAGATGCGTGCATGCAAGGATTTTTCATAACGTCCTCCGGTGCGCTATGGGCGATACAATCTCCGGCCGGACAGCTTTACCCAGCGGTCCCGCACGATGAGCTCGGCAAGATCGCTTGCAATTTGTCACTTGGTTGTTATTTCGAAGCGGTGGTTACGACATCAGCGAGGAATTATGCTGAATTTCGTGGACACCGGGAACTTATGCGGCAGACGAGGACAAGAGATGAGATTGGTAAAATTCACCTTGGTCGGAGACAACAACGCTCCCGTGTACGTGAATCCTGATCACGTCGTGTCCGTGACACCCTTTGCCAAATACACGTCGATCTTGACCACATGCCGAAGCACGGATGCAAAAGAATTTCGGATCAATGTGAAAGAGGCTCTCGATACGGTTGTTAGTGGCCTTATGGCGTAACGTTCGTGGCCTTCCATCAAGTTGCCGGTTTCCTTGCTTGAACCACGACCCGCCGCCGACTAGGCGTAATAGCAAGGGTTGCATGGCAGCACGGTTGTTCGGTCATCCACAAAACGATCGGGCATTAGGCCGGAACTAGTCGACAGCAGGCCGTTCCACGATGACTGACGATTTTCGCAGCTTCAGCGCTGGCGCCTCCTCTTCCAGCGCTTCCACCCGCCAATCATAATTCGGCGCGATCGTCCCCATCACGCGATCCCAGAATGAGAAATAGTTCGCGTAGTTATATTTGAACTCAGCATGATGCTGATCATGGTAGGTCGTGCAAAGCATCGGCCAAGGGTGGCGTGCCGTGCGCGAGGCGAAATATTCAAAGCCCGCGTGTCCAAAGGTGCCGTTGATCTGGTCGAAGAGCCGGTGCGCCAAAAGAATGATCGGCGGGAACGGCACGAGGAAGGTAATGACGGCATAATAGCCCTGCGACAACGCCGTATCCACAAGCCCGATCGAGTCATTGCTCCAGACGGTCGGCGCGACGCTACGGTGGTGGAGCAGGTGATACTTGTAGAAGGCTTTGGTGTGAAGCAACCGATGGGCGAAATAGAACCAGGCGTCGAAGAGCACCATGCAGAGCAGGAACAGCGGTACGGCGGTCCACCAGCTGAAGTCCCAGGGCGAAAGGAGGGTCCAGCCTTGGTGTTGGACAAAGAGGCCGATCGCGACCGACGTGCAGGTGACAAGGATCGACGCCATGCTCTGGCGGATTTCGACAGCCTTGCGCTTTTCGCCGCGTCGCCCCTTCTGGATGCGGCGTTCGGGGTTGCGGTCGTTGAGCCATGTGATGCCATAGCCCAGAATGAAATAGACCAGCACCGTTGCCGCGTAGATGACGGCCAGCAAGGCAACAAAGGTAAGGCTGTCCTCGAGAAGGGCGCTCAAATCAAAATCCGCTGCGGAAAGGGAGGTTCAGATGCCGATGGACTATACCAACCGCCCTCCCCGACGCAAGCCATCCGGCGCTAATTGCGTTCCAGCTCGGCCAGGAACGCCTTGAGCTCGCTTTGATCAATGCCAACGAGATGCCGCTGTTCCGGATAGACGCCGGATCGAACGTCTTCGGCAAATTCGGTGAATGCGCCAATCCGTTCCCGCTGAAGTCGATCATATTCGGCGGCGAAGTTACGATAGGTCTTGGCGTGACGCGGCACGTGGCTACGGTTGCTGCCGAGCACGTCATCGGCGAACAGGTATTGAGCGTCGCAGCCAGAACCCGCCCCCATGGACAGCATCAGCATCAACGTTCGCGCACTGATCGCCGATGCGACGTCGCCGGGCACGACCTCGATTTCGGCAGCGAAGGCTCCAGCTTCTTCCAACGCCTTCACCTGACGCCAGATCTCGAGCGCGCTCGCCGCGGTCTTGCCAACCGCCCGGAACCCGCCGGTCCATGTGGCCTTGGAGGGAATGAGCCCGACATGGCCGCAGACGGGAATGCCCTCCTCCCGCATGCGCCGAACAGTCGAAAGACCGGCAGCGCAATAGACGGCATCACCGCCGGCCTTCAGAGCTTTGAATGCCGCCCGGATGTATTCCTCCGCCGAAACGTAGTCGCCATATTCGAGGCCGGGAAATGCAAAACAGGTTGGCGCCACTTCCCGAAACTGCGGTCCCAGCAGCGCCGGCGGCACGGAGACGAGGTCGATGCTGGCAGTTTCCGCCGCCTCAGCTTCGTCGAGTGTTTCCACCCGCAACATTGTGAGCTGGCGTTTGCCCTTCATCGAAAGGAGGTCGGCAACGGTCGGGCGGCGGCTTTTCATGAGAAGTCTCCGGTATCAATGAGCAAATAGGAGAGTGGCGAAAGGCTCTCGCACTAAGCGGCAAGCAGCGCTTTGAGTTTGGTTTCAGGCGAAACGAGTGCCTGAGGATCGGGCCGTTTTCCGGCCACGATCAACATTTCCGCAAGTCGAATATCGCGCGCGACAGCGTTGCCTGGACCGATACCGGAGGCGGCAAGCAGCCGCCCGGTGTCGTCGAGATGGAAAAGGATGAAGGCGCCCTCTGCGAGGTTGCGGCGCACGGTTGTGGCTGCTCCGTCGGCCAGTCCGGCAATCTGCAATGTCAGGTCATATTGGTCGGACCAGAACCATGGTACGCTGGTGATGGCTTCGTTCGCTCCCAGCAGGTTGCCGGCAACGAGCGTTCCTTGGTCTTGCGCATTGCGCCAGGCCTCAAGGCGCACCCGCCGGTTGCCATAGTGACAGAGCGGATAGGAGCAGCAATCGCCGGCCGCGAAGATATCCCGATCCGAAGTCCTGAGGGTCGCGTCGACCGCAATGCCATTGTCGACGATAAGGCCAGCGGCTTCTGCCAATTCCGTGTTCGGCGACGCGCCAATGCCGACGATGAGAAAATCAGCGTCAATCGATTGTCCGTTCGCAAGCAGGATACGCACGCCGCGCTCATCCGCATTGATGCGATCGATTTTCGTATCGCACCGTAGGTCGACGCCTTCCGCGCGGTGTCGCTCTGCGACAACGGTCGCGATCTCGGCGGGTACACCGCGCGAAAGGATGCGTGGTAGTCCTTCGATCAGGACGACCTCTGCCCCGAGCCAGCGCGCCGTTGCCGCGAGCTCCAGCCCGATAAATCCACCACCGATGATAGCGAGCTTTCGCCCGGGCAGAAGTTCGCGCCGGATTTCCTCGGCGTCGGCATGCGTTCTGAGTGTGCGGATGCGCCGAGACGTTTCATCGGTTCTGGGTATCGTTCGTGCTCGGGCGCCGGTCGCCAGCAAGAGTCGATCGTAAGCGATGCTACCGCCATCGGCGAGTTCGACGCGCTTGGCGACGCGGTCAATGATCTTGACTGGGGCGTCAGTCAGTACATCGATCCCTGAAGCCGCATAGCGTTCGGCATCGGCGATATATTTCGGCTGAACCTTTTCCCTAAGACCGTCCTTCGAAAGCGGCGGCCGTTCATAGGGAAGATGCGGCTCGGCGCCGATTAGCGTGATTGACCCGTCGTAGCCCTTCTCCCTCAGGGCAAAGGCGGCTCTCGCGCCGCATTCGCCGGCGCCGACAATGACAATTCCACCCATTTCAACCTCCCTGCCCGCTCTTGCTGAACTTTTTCGCGTTGAAGCCGCGATCACGCGATCGCGATGAACACGCTTCCGGCCTCGACCTTCACCGGGTAGGTCTTGAGGTTGACGCAGACCGGGGCGCCCTTGGCCTGGCCGGTCTTGTAGTTGAAGCGACCGTTGTGCTTCGGACATTCGATGATGTCGTCCATCACGAGGCCGTCGGCCAGATGGATATGCTCGTGCGTGCAAAGCCCGTCGGTCGCGAAATATTCGTCGTCCGGGCTCCGGTAGACCGCAAAGGTGCGACCTTCGTGGTCGAATCGGATGACGTCTTCTTCATCGATTTCGTCCGCCGGGCAGACTTCAACCCAGTTTCCGCTCATGATTTCCTCCCATTTCCTGATTTCATCGGTTATTCGGCTGCATTCGCGATCGCGTCGCTGTGAAACTCCTCCCGGTAGGGCTTCGCCGTCGCCGGCAGTTCGCGCTTCAGGAAATAATCCTCGTTGCGCAACTGCCGCAGGAAGGCCGGGACCATCTCGCAATAGCCGTGCAGCATCGACGGGTTCGGCGCCGGCAGATCGTGCTTGATCATCGCGTGAAGCTTCGGCAGCGCGTGATAGGGCACCATCGGGAACATATGGTGCTCCACATGGTAGTTCATGTTCCAATAGACGAAGCGGCTCACCGGGTTCATGTAGACCGTGCGGCTGTTCAGCCGATGGTCCGTTACGTTATCGGCGAGACCGCCATGCTGTAGCAGCCCGGTCAGCACATGGTGCCAGGCGCCGTAAAGCCGCGGCAGACCGATCAGCATCAGCGGCAGGATCGAGCCGAGGGAGAGCGAGAGCGCGATCGTTGCCGCGTAGATGGCAACCCAGATGCGGGCAACAAGGATCGCCTTCGGCTGCTCCATTTCCGGAATGAATGTCGCTTCCTCGACACTGATGATGCCAAGCGTGTTGCGGACCATGTCGATGACCGCATGCCAGACATCGAGAATACCGAAGAAGTTCAAGACGAGGCGCAGGAGATCCGGCGGCCGCATGACGGCGATCTCAGGATCGCGGCCGACGATGACGGTGTCCGTGTGGTGGCGCGTGTGGCTCCAGCGCCAGGTGACGGGATTGCGCATGATCATGAAGCAGGCGATCTGGTAGACGGCGTTGTTCATCCACATCGTCTTGAACGCCGTGCCATGCCCGCATTCGTGCCAGCGACTGTCGGAGGCCGAACCGTAGAGAACGCCATAGGCGAGGAAGAACGGAATGGCCCACCAGGTGCCCCAGAAGATGATGCCGAGCCCGCCGAAGAGAACGAGGCAACCGAGCCAGATCGCGGTGTCGCGAATGGCCGGTCCATCCTCACGCTTCATCAGTTCCTTCATCTGATTGCGCGGGATCTCCGTGTGATACCACTCCGCGGCCGAAAGGCCGTTGGCGACGGCCGCCTGAGCATCACGCCCGAGGAGACTGTAATCTCGCTTCGTTGGGACCATCGCCATTTGCTCTCCTTCCTGCGATCCGGCCAGCTTGGCCGGGAGCGTCCGATGTCGTGCAATGACGATAGGTTGACTTTTGCTAGGTCTCAATGCAGCAATGATATATTCTCTCAAATGATGTCATTCACGGCATATCATTCGTGATGCAAACCTATCAGGAGGAAGCGATGAGCAATCGTCCGACCATTGCCGACCTCGCACGGGCTGCCGGCGTCAGCGTCGCGACTGTCGATCGCGTCCTGAATGGACGCCATCCCGTGCGGGAGGAAACGGCGCGCCGTGTCTACGAGGCTGCCAAGTCCATCGGCTACCACGCAGTCGGCCTCATCCGGCAGCGTGTCTTCGAGGATCTGCCGCAGTACAAGCTTGCCTTCGTGCTGCAGAAGCCGGAGCAGTCCTTCTACAAGGCCGTTGCAAAGGAGATCGAGAACGCCGCACTGTCGCTGTCGAATGCGCGTGTTTTCGCGCAGATCGACTTTGTGGCAAATTCGACACCGACCGCGATAACCGACAAGCTCCGCGCTGCGGCTGCGCGAAACCAGGCAGTCGCGCTCGTCGCCCCCGACTATCCGGCTGTCACGGCCGCGATCGAGGAGCTGAAGGAACGCGGAATTCCGGTCTTCTCGCTGCTTTCGGACTTCGCAGCCGGCGTGCGTGAAGGTTATGTCGGGCTCAACAACCACAAGGTCGGTCGAACCGCCGCATGGATGATCGCCAAGGCGGCCACACGTCCCGGCAAGGTTGCAGCCTTCGTCGGTAGCCATCGCTTCCTTGGCCATGAACTTCGAGAGATCGGGTTCCGCTCGTATTTCCGCGAGCATGCGCCGGATTTCGAAGTGCTTGATACCATGGTCAATCTCGATACGGCCGAGATCACGCACGAGGCAACATTGAACCTCCTGCAGCGCCATCCGGATCTGATCGGCTTCTATGTCTGCGGCGGAGGCATGGAAGGTGCAATCTCGGCAATCCGCGAGGAAAAGCTGGAAGGTAAGCTCATCGCCGTCGTCAACGAACTGACGCCGGAGTCCCGAGCAGCCCTTGGAGACGATGTCGTTACATTGGCGATTTCGACCCCGACCGTGACCCTGGCACGCGAAACGGTCAACCTGATGATCCACGCGATCGACAAAGGTCCGACGGGCGCCCCGGGGCAAACCTTCCTTCCCTTTGACCTTTTCACGCCTGAGAATATCTAGCGGAGAATGATAAAATTCACTCATTGACGAAAGGCAATATTGCAGCAATGCAAGTCCTTTGAGCCACTCGCTCTTTGACTGTCCTCCAGCAGTTGGTGAAATGTCTGCGACGTTGTAAATGGAATGAACGTTCTATTTACAACGCGTGGCCCATCCCACTGGAGGAGACATTCCCGTGACAGCCCTGCCCTTCGCCCTCAATCATATGACGACGCCCGGCCTTCCGCTCGGCACCTTCTTCGAACTTGCAAAGTCCCTCGGGATCACCTCCGTTGAAATCCGCAACGACCTTGCCGGTAATGCCATCCTCGACGGCACACCGGCCAAGGATGTAGCGGCGCTCGCCGCCAGCATCGGCATAACGATCGTCTCCATCAACGCGCTGCAGCGCTTCAACGAATGGAATTCGGCGCGTCAGAAAGAAGCCGAAGAGCTGATCGCCTATGCGCGCGACTGCGGCGCCAAGGCCCTCGTTCTCGTTCCCGTCAACGACGGCTCCGGCCAGGCGGACGGCGAGCGTCAGGCAAATCTTCGCGAAGCACTTGCCGCACTGAAACCGATACTCGAATCGGCCAAAATTATCGGCCTTGTCGAGCCACTGGGCTTCGAAATCTGCTCGTTGCGCTCGAAGACCGAGGCTGTCGAGGCGATCAAGGCCACCGGCGGCGAACAGACCTTCCGGCTGGTGCACGACACGTTCCACCACCATCTTGCCGGCGAGCCCGCGACCTATCCCGAGATGACCGGGCTCGTGCATATTTCCGGCGTAACCGACGGCCGGATCGCCGTTTCCGATCTGCGCGACTCGCATCGAGTTCTGGTCGACCAGAACGACCTTCTCGACAATGTCGGACAGATCCGGCGCCTGCGTGCCGAAGGCTACGCAGGACCGCTTTCCTTCGAGCCGTTTGCCGCCGAAGTTCACGACGTTGCCGATCCGGCGGCTGCCATCAATCAGAGCATGGACCACATTCGAGCCCGGATCTGACCTGTCGCCGCTGGCGACGGGAAAACGATGAGGGCGCCGCAACAGGTCTTGACGGCGCCCTCATAAAATGGAATACATATTCCGTAATCGCAATTTACTGGTTCGTTTATTCCGTTTTATCTGAAGCGTAACGGGAGTAGCGCTTTCAATGTGAATGAACGCAATCCGGCAAGGATTGCGCTCCCGGCAGGAGAAGGTGTCGCCGGGCACCATTGTGGAGGAGAAAGACAATGAAGAATTTCGTGCTGGGCACAGCGCTGGCAGTGATGATGTCGACGGCTGCGCATGCCGAGACCATCGGCGTGTCGATGGCCCTTTTTGACGACAACTTCCTGACGGTCTTGCGCAACGGTATGTCCGACTACGCAAAGACCCTCGACGGCGTCGAGCTGCAGATCGAAGACGCGCAGAACGACGTCTCGAAGCAGCAGAGCCAGATCCAGAACTTCATCGCCGCCGGTGTAAGCGCCATCATCGTCAACCCGGTCGATACCGACGCGACGGCAGCCATGTCGAAGATTGCTGCAGACGCGGGCATTCCGCTTGTTTATGTGAACCGCGAACCGGTCAACGTCGACACCCTGCCGGAGAAGCAGGCTTTCGTTGCTTCGAACGAGCAGGAATCCGGCACGCTACAGACCCAGGAAATCTGCAAGATGCTCAACGGCAAGGGCAAGGCCGTTGTCATGATGGGTGAGCTTTCCAACCAGGCCGCCCGCATGCGCACGAAGGATATCCACGACGTGCTTGCGACCGACCAGTGCAAGGGTATCGAGATCGTTGAGGAGCAGACCGCCAACTGGTCTCGCACGCAAGGGTCCGATCTCCTGACGAACTGGCTCTCGGCCGGCGTTGAGTTCGATGCCGTCATTTCGAACAACGACGAAATGGCGATCGGCGCGATCCAGGCCCTGAAGGCCGCCGGCCGCTCGATGGACTCGGTCGTCATTGGTGGTATCGATGCGACACAGGACGCACTCGCGGCAATGGCTGCGGGCGACCTCGACGTGACCGTGTTCCAGAATGCCGCCGGCCAGGGCAAGGGTTCGGTGGACGCTGCACTCAAGCTCGCCAAGGGCGAACCGGTCGAAAAGAAGGTCTATATTCCCTTCGAATTGGTGACCAAGGAAAACCTCGACACGTATCAGGCGAAGAACTGATCGCCTTCATCGAGAGCGCGGAAACTTCCGCGCTCTCGTTCAAATGCAAGTCCCGCTGCGGATGTCTGCGTCCCGTTGGATGCGACCTGCGACAAATGGGCTGGTGACCCGCCAGCGACGAGGACTTTCGGCAACAGCCGGAAATGACCGGGGAGGCAAGGAAATGACGCTCAGTCCGACAACGATGGCAGCCGTGCGCGCCAGCGGCGCCGTGCCCAAGGCCGAATATCTTCTTTCGGCGGAAGGAATCCGCAAGGAATTCCCGGGTGTCGTTGCCCTTGACGACGTCGAGTTCAAGCTCAAGCGCGGCACGGTCCATGCGCTAATGGGCGAAAACGGCGCCGGCAAATCCACGCTGATGAAAATCCTCGCCGGCATCTATACGCCGGATAAGGGCGAAGTCAGGCTGAAAGGCGTCGACATCCGTCTGAAGTCGCCGCTCGACGCGCTCGAAAACGGCATTGCCATGATCCATCAGGAACTGAACCTGATGCCGTTCATGACGGTGGCGGAAAACATCTGGATCCGCCGCGAACCGAAGAACCGCTTCGGCTTCGTCGACCACGGCGAGATGAACCGCATCACGGCCCGACTTTTCGATCGCCTTAAGATCAAGATCGATCCGGAGATCGAAGTTCGCCATCTCTCCGTTGCCAACCGGCAGATGGTCGAAATCGCCAAGGCGGTTTCCTATGAATCCGACGTGCTGATCATGGACGAGCCGACCTCGGCGCTGACCGAGCGCGAGGTCGCCCACCTCTTCGAGATCATCCGCGACCTGCGCGAACAGGGCATCGGCATCGTCTACATCACCCACAAGATGAACGAGCTCTTCGAGATCGCCGACGAGTTCTCGGTGTTCCGCGACGGCAAGTTCATCGGCACTCATGCTTCGAGCGACGTCACCCGCGACGACATCATCCGCATGATGGTTGGCCGCGAGATCACCCAGATGTTCCCGAAGGAGGAAGTGCCGATCGGCGACGTCGTGCTTTCGGTGAAGAACCTGACGCTCGACGGTGTCTTCCGCGATGTCTCCTTCGATGTCCGCGCCGGGGAAATCCTCGGGATCGCTGGCCTCGTCGGCTCCGGCCGCTCGAACGTTGCCGAAACACTCTTTGGCGTGACACCGGCGAATTCCGGCACGATTGCGATCGACGGCAAGACGCTTTCGATCGACAGTCCGAACACGGCGATCAAGAACCGCATGGCGTTCCTGACCGAGGACCGCAAGGACACAGGCTGTCTTCTGATACTCGACATCCTCGAGAACATGCAGATCGCCGTGCTCCAGGATCGCTTCGTCAGGGGCGGCTTCGTCACCGAGAAGCAGATCACCGCCGCTTGCGAAGAGATGAGCCGCAAGCTGCGCGTCAAGACGCCGAACCTGCAGGAGCGCATCGAGAACCTCTCCGGCGGCAACCAGCAGAAGGTGCTGATCGGCCGCTGGCTGCTCACAAACCCGCGCATCCTGATCCTCGACGAGCCGACACGCGGCATCGACGTCGGCGCCAAGGCGGAAATCCACCGCCTCGTCACCGAGCTCGCGCGGAACGGCGTCGCCGTCATCATGATTTCTTCGGAAATGCCAGAGGTGCTCGGCATGAGCGACCGTATCATGGTCATGCACGAGGGCCGCGTCACCGGCTTCCTCGACAGGGCGGAAGCAACCCAGATCAAGGTCATGGAGCTCGCCGCGAGCTGAGCGGGAAGCGCCCCGACGAAAGGGAGGAATGAAAATGGATACCAATGTCGCCGCACAGGGCACGAGCACGACGCTCGTTGGCGCAAAACGCCGCCTGCCGCCCGAACTCAACATCTTCCTGGTGCTGATCGGCATCGCACTCGTCTATGAAGTTCTTGGCTGGATCTTCGTTGGCCAGAGCTTCCTCATAAACCCGCAGCGCCTGACGATCATGATCCTGCAGGTCTCGGTGATCGGCATCATCGCCGTCGGCGTGACCCAGGTCATCATTACCGGCGGCATCGACCTTTCCTCCGGCTCCGTCGTCGGCATGACGGCGATGATTTCGGCAAGCGTCGCCCAGGCATCAACCTGGCCACGCGCCCTCTATCCGTCGCTCACCGACATGCCGGCGATCGTCCCGATCGGCCTTGGCATCGGCATCGGATTGCTCGCAGGGTTCATCAACGGCCAGCTCATCGCTCGCACGAAGATCCCGCCCTTCATCGCCACGCTCGGTATGATGGTGTCAGCACGCGGGATCTCCAAGTGGTACACCAAGGGGCAACCGGTCTCTGGCCTCACCGAGCAGTTCAATTTCATCGGAACCGGCATCTGGCCCGTCATCGTCTTCCTGGTCGTCGCGATCATATTCCACATCGCGCTGCGCTATACCCGCTACGGCAAGTTCACCTATGCGATCGGCGCCAACGTCCAGGCGGCACGCGTCTCGGGTATCAATGTCGAAGCGCACCTGATCAAGGTCTATGCCATTGCTGGCATGCTCGCTGGTCTCGCCGGCGTCGTCACTGCAGCCCGCGCCCAGACCGCACAGGCTGGCATGGGTGTCATGTACGAACTGGACGCGATTGCCGCGACCGTCATCGGCGGCACGTCGCTGACGGGTGGCGTCGGCCGCATCACCGGCACGGTGATCGGCACGATCATCCTCGGCGTCATGACCTCTGGCTTCACCTTCCTCCGGGTCGACGCCTACTACCAGGAAATCGTCAAGGGCCTGATCATCGTCGCAGCCGTCGTCATCGACGTCTACCGACAGAAGAACCGGAAGAAGGCCTGACCCTCCAAAGAAGAACTCTCCTCCCAGTGAAGCCAACTGGCCGGGATGATGAAAATCATCCCGGCATTTTGTTTTTGTAGGCAAGCTATTTCGCCTGGCTCGGGCCATTTTCCACATATGCTTGGCGCGCAGAGCTGCCCCAGCGCGGGCGCTCTGGCAAAATCCCAGGCAATGCACTATATGCGGCACGTCCAAAACTATCGGAGACTTATCATGTTGTCGCAGCGCAAGCTTGCGAGCCAGTTTCAGTCGCGTTTCGTTCTTCAGCTCTGGAACGCGATGCTGCGGGTACAGACCCGCGAGACAGCTTCCCTCTTCGGCCAGCGCGGCCGCTAAGCAAGACAATCGAAAATGCCGCAACCATGTGGGTGTGTCGACCTGACCGCCCGCAGACGGTTCTTGCTCCTCCGGCCCGCAATCGCGGCGCCGGACAGAGCCGGTTTCCGGCTAACCCGCCGGAAAGCGGATCGTCACCTTGAGGCCTCTGCCATCAGCCCCTTCGCTAAGAAGGGTTGTTGCCCCGTAAAGTTCGGCAATCTCCTCGACGATCGGCAGGCCAAGCCCAGATCCCGGAGCTTCGCTTCCCCCGCGCTCAAAGCGGCGCAGTACCGCCTCGCGCAGATCTGCGCGAATGCCGGGGCCGTTGTCCTCGACTTCTAACGCTACAGTTCCACCGACTGTGTGAACGCGCGTCGTCACGACGGCGCCGCGGCCGGCATAAAGCAAGGCGTTGCCGATCAGGTTCTTAAGCATCTCGCCGACCAACAGTGGCTCGGCGCGAATGAACGCATCGCCATCGCCATCGAAGCCGAGATCGATATCGGCCTCGCCCGCCGCCGGCACGTGTTCCGCCGTGATTTCTCGCACGAGCTCGACCAGATCGACACGCCCCAGCATGCGGGCCTCGTTCTTCCCGGCAGCATCGATCTTTGCCATCAGCAGCAGCTGCCCGAGAATGCGCTCGGCATTGGCGACCGCCTCGTCGGCCTTTTTCACGGCCCCCTTCGTCTCCTCGAAGGATCCGGCGCGCTGCGCCAGGGCGAGCTGGGTTCGGATGATTGCAAGCGGCGTCCGCAACTGATGGCTTGCGTTGCCGGTGAAATTGCGCAGGGCATCAAGTGCGGATTGCAGCCGCCCCATGAAGGAATTGACGGTGTCGACGAGCCCCTGGACCTCGTTCGGCACCCGTTCGCCGATCGGGTGCAGGTCATCCGGATTGCGCTCCGCGATCGCGTCTCCGAGACGGTAGAGCGGTCGCAGCGAAAACGTGACCGCGATCCAGACGATCACGGCAGCACCTGCGATCATCATGCCGAGGCGTAGCGCCGAGCGAACGAGAATGGTCTGCGCCAGTTGCCGCCGCGCGATCGTCGTTTCGGCCACGGTCACGACGAAAGGTACCGAGTTGATCCCGGTCGAGGCTGAACGGCGAAGTGCGGCAATGCGGATCGGTTCGCCGCGGAAGATCGAATCCGCAAAGGTCGTGGATGTTCCAGGCTCTTCGGCAAGCGACGGCAGCGTCTGGTAGCCCGTGATGAACTGCCCGGGTGGGCCGTCGACGCGATAGAAAACGCGGTCCTGCGCCGCCGACGTCAACATCTCCAGGGCGACATAGGGAATATCGACCTCGAGCGAGCCATCCTCCGCAACGACCACGCGTTCCGCAATCGCCAACGCCGAGCCGGCGAGCACGCGATCAGAGACAACGTTGGCGGTGGTGACCGCCTCACGGTAGGTGTCCACGAGCGCAATAATGCCGATGACCACCGTCGAAATCAGCAGCCAGCCAAGCAGGCGCCGGCGAAGGGAGTAGACCGTCGCTCTCATTCCGGCCCGGCCATCTTATCGAGGTAGTAGCCGATGCCGCGGGCCGTGCGCACGGTCAGGCCATGTGGCGCCAAGCGCTTGCGCAGCCGGCTGACATATTGCTCGATCGCGTTGGGGCTCAGATCGTCGTCGAAGCCGGTCAGCGATTGCATGATCGCGTCCTTGGCGACCACTTTGCCCGCCCGCATGAACAGAAGTTCGAGAAGCCCGAGTTCACGCGCCGGGATTTCGATCGGCACGCCACCCGAAGAGAAGCTGCGGGTGTTGAGATCGAGCGAAACATTGCCGTAGCTGACAGTCGAGGCCCGCAGACCCGCCTGCCGGCGCAGGAGCACCCGCACCCGCGCTTCAAGCTCCCCGACGTCGAACGGCTTGATCATGTAGTCGTCGGCACCGAGATCAAGGCCCTTGATCCGCTCCTCGGGCGCGCCCCGCGCTGTGAGGATCAGGACCGCGGCGCGGTTCTGCCGGGCGCGCATCGCCCGCAAGACGTCGAGTCCGTCCATTTCCGGCAGGTTGAGATCGAGAATGACGAGATCGAAGGTTTCAGTTGCCGCAACCGCATGGGCCGAGGCGCCATCGCTCACGACATCGACGGCGTAGCCGCTGCCACGCAATATGGCAGACAGGCCTTCGGCCAAGTCCTGGTTGTCTTCAACAAGCAAGATACGCAAATATAGTCACTCCCCGAGCCACTTTATCCGCCGACGCCTTGCTTGTGAACGGTGACACACTGAGGCATTGTGGATTCATGCGGTTCTTGATTTCTCTTCTTTTTTTCGCCCTTTGTCCGCGGCTGCTCATTGCGGCGCCGATCATATTTCCTGCCCTTTCCGGCAATTCCGACGCACGCACTCTGGTGGTTTATTCCTCGCTCGACGAGCCTCTCGCAAAACCGATGATCGTCGGCTTCCAGAGGGCCAATCCGGATGTCACCGTGCGTTACGAAGACATGCTGACCGGCGAGATCTACGACCGCATCATCAAGGAGACAGACGCCGGAATGAAGACGGCGGACTTCGCCTTTTCTTCCGCGATGGACCTGCAAGTCAAGCTCAGCAACGATGGCTACGCCCAACGCAGCGACCTGCCGATGAGCGACCGCTGGCCGGCCTGGGCGAATTGGCGCAACACGGCCTATGCGCTCACCTTCGAGCCCGCCGTCTTCGTCTATCACAAGCCGAGTTTCACGAAGGAAAAACCCCCGTCGACACGGGCCGAACTCATCAGCTACCTGAAGCGCGAAGGGGCCGCGGTGTTCGGCCGCATCGGAACCTACGACATCGAACGCTCAGGCGTTG